>JACQXX010000099.1 GCA_016208495.1 Acidobacteriota bacterium
CCGGAAAAACCACGAGGAGAAATACTATCGAGCACACCAGCAAAAATTGAAACATTGCCACCTCAATTATCTCCCTTCCTGTCGGGAGTTGGGAGAGAGATTTTTGACTTGTGTCAAGGGACTTTTTATCACCTACTTAGTAAGTTCAAAAGCACTCTAGCCACTTCTTTATTTCTCACCACAAGCCGCCCTAATGCCTCTTCCACACTTTGAAACACTGACCTGTGCCCATCCCGGAGTAACTCAACGAATGCCATTACCACCTTAATATCCGTCACCCCAAGCTGACCTAGTGCCGTTGCTGCCGCATTTTGCACCGACGGCTCATTATCTTTCAACAACCTCAAAAGTGCCTCTACTTCCTCGACACTGCCCACTCCGAGCTGGCCTAAGGCTAGCGCCGTTTTCCTACGCACTAACCAGGATTTATTGCGGAGAGTATCTATCAGTTTTAAACTGAATTTATTTTTTATTCGCTCACTGGCACTGAAAAAGCTTTGTAACACCACCTCTTTATAAGGGGTTTTTTCCTGTTTTTCTTCCTTTACAAACTCTATCATCCGATCAGCATGGTGATTGATTCGAAGTTCACCAAGCTTCGACCCGGCATATCTCAACCCTCGTGCCCGAACCCGCAGGTTTTTAAAGTCCAACGATTCCGGCAACTGTTCCAGAGCTTCATAAAATGAATCTGGATCGCTGGTCATCCCCAGGGCCATCGGAAAGACTTCCATCTCCGCCAGGGTTGGGTTAAAAAAGGCCCGGCACAACGCTTTTTTATCTCTGGCCAGGGCTTTTGCTCCCAGGTATTCGTGAATCGTCAAGTGGATAAAGGTATATCGCTCCAATCCGACTTCACGCAGCAGCGCCGTGTGGATAACATCTTCAGCCAAACTCATTGAATCAGTGGATTTGACATTCTTCGTCTGACAAAATCGAGCGGCGGTTTCTTTGATTTCATCTTCGGAGAAAACCAGCCAGTCATCTTTGTCCTGCCGGGTCCGGTCCAGGAGTCGTTCGGAAGCCAGAAACGCGAGAAATTCACGTTTGGTATCGTGGTCTTCGCTATCAGGGAATTGAAACCGTTGAATACTTTTTTCTTCGTCCGGCTTTCCAGCAAGCTGTTTGACAAGCTGGTCATAGAGTTTCAACGGTTCACCCGAAGCAATGCCGTGTTCCTGATATAGCCAGGCAATCACACCCAGCAAAAAAGGCACTCGCGCCAGGTCACGTAATTCAGTTTGTTGCTTCAACTCCTTTTCTAGCCCGGTCACGACATTTGGTTTGTCCTGGTAATAGTGTTTCAGGAAATTCGACATTTGCTGGTCTGTAAGCGGGCCGATTTCCATCTGTTCCAACCCGGCAAAGGCTGACGTCAGGGCATAAGGTCGGGTTGAGACAATCAGGCTGAGGTTGCGCGGTAACGAGGCCAGGAAATCCCGGATGGCTTCCTGAAGCAGATTTTTCTGATCCGAAATCTCATCGAGTCCATCGAGCAGAATGGTGACATTTCCTATCCTGAGTTGTTCTGAAAAATATTGCTTAAATCCTTCTGAGGGCTGGGTTTGGAAGCATCGTCCAGTAATGCTTTCAATCAGAATCTCAACGAGTGGTCGTTTGTCAATCAGGGCTCTGGCAACCGTTTTTAATTCAAGGAAGACTGGCAGGTGCTGCCCATGGTTGTGGGTCATCCAGGCCAGCCAGCGCATCAGGGTTGTTTTTCCACAACCGGGCGCACCGACAATCAACGCCCGAGTTCCAGGTTTAATCAACTGGTCTGGCTGGATGATTCGACGGATTTTCTGTGGCTCAAGCTCTGGTTGGTCGTCCTGAGATTTTGGCCTGTGTTTATCTTCATCACGTGGAAAAAGTGTGCGCTTTTTGCGGAGTTCGGCGTCCATTAAACTCCACAAGGCGTCTTTGTCGGTTGGGCGGCGATATTCCTCAAAGATCGTCAATTCGACAAAGATTTTTTCCAGGTCAAATTCCCGGCTGTTGCCAATGAGTTTGACTTTCCCCACTGTTGCCGCCAGCCAGGAACCGTAAACGGCAAGCGCCTGGTTCACCCCTTCTGAATCGCCATTCGAAGGGGTCAGGTAGGGCGGTTGAGGACCTCTTCAACCCCTCTGGCAAGGCGGTCCAACCCGCATCCAGTATATGACTTTGCCCAGTTCATCAGGTTATTGGTTCGTTGACCTTGTGGAGCATTGACTGAAGACATCTCACTCTGAGGAACGCCAATTTTGTGCACAACAGCGTTAAACTGATGCGAGGTCAATTCGTCGGCCAGCAAGGAAAAGAGTTCGCCTGGATCAGTGGAAACTTTTTTGTATGGAACAGGTTGCACCGGAATGGGAGTTGGCGGCTGGTGAGTTGAACCTGGAACTGAAAGAAACCGCTTTGGCAAATCCCATTCAAATTGTCCGACGGCTGGGGTTTCAAACCGGGCATCAGATGTCCATTTTGAAATCGTTGGTTCGTAGCGCCGCAAATACGCCAGTCCTTTTCCAGTATTAAAGTCAAGCCGGACAACATTATAGCCGTTGTACCACTGGCTTCCGCCGTAAGCCGAGCCGGCAGCAATTCCAGAGCACCGTTGTGGACCATTAACCCGCAATTCGAAATCGTGTTCGTGCAGGTGCCCGCTCAAGTGGAAATCGCATCGGCTGTTGATTTGCTGCTTGCACAGGCGTTCATCCCATTCCGGAAACCACGAAAACGGATGATGTGTCAGGGCAAAGATCAGGTCTTGGGCTGGCGTGCCATCTTTTTCGATTGAACCAAGCGCCGCCTGCACCTGTTCGTACCCAAGCAACAACTTCCCTTTGGTCTCACTTGCCCGTGACAGCCAGGCACTGTTCAGACCGACAATCCAGAATCGTTCGAATGGAAAACCGGAAACCGAAAACCCGCGTGTGTACCAGCCGGGCAGGCCATCTGGCGTGCAATACCCATAGCACGTTTTGACGAATTCAACATACGCCTCGTATTTGCCCAAAATAGCGTCACGGTCATGCTCATATTCATCGCTGGTCAGAAACTTGAGAATCTGATCTTCATTGTCTGCGCCAGCCGCATCGGCAACCAGTTCCTCCTGGAATTTCTTCAGAGCTACACTTTTTGGAACAGTCCGGTCAACATCGTGGTTGCCAGGAATCACGAAAATCTGTTCGGGTCGAATACCGGCAGCTCGCTGTAATTCTTCAAGGAAGCTTTTAGCGTCCATATACTCGACGTCCGTGCCGCTCCAGGCAATGTCACCTGTTACAAACACAAAGTCGAAAGCCAGATTTTCTTTCTCACGAAGCGCCTTCACGTCAGTCAGCAACCGGTTGAGCACAGCCCGTTGTTCGTGATGCCGCTTTTCACCAAAATGGATATCTGAAAGGTGTAACCAGGTCAAAACTCCTGATTGGTGTGGAGTAAACAGATTGACCATATATTTTTTCCTTATGCCGGAAGAGTAAAAAGATGATCTGTGGCAGATTACCAAAAAGTGAAATGATTCTTGAAGCGGAAAATGTGGTTATACCAGTCAGTAGTCAGTAGTCAGTAGTCAGTAGTTCACTAAGCTCTGTTGATTGAATTACTTGACTGTTTCCTCATACAAGGGGTCCATTGCACAATAGTATTATCCGAAAGGCTATAGATGCCGATTTTGAACTTACAACCCTGACCAAATTTCTCAAGTTTCTCCGTTGTGATTGGCAAAAGATCCATATTCTGTGCTGATTGAACCATTCGGAGGCTACCGTCCATGAAATCGTCCTGGTCAACTCTATTTCAAGGCTTGATGACACTGACCCTTATTTGTAGTTGTTCCCAACTCTCGTTTGCCTTTTTTCAAATTCCATTTCCAACCCCCAAACGGCCACAATCCTCTCCCAACACTTCAAATACACGACCGGCACCGCCCTCTCAAATGCCCTCGCGACCGGATCGTACAACGACAACTCCAGGTCCTGGAAATTCAATCCCTCCGCAACCCGCTCCAATGGGTCCCACGTTGTTGAAAATGTCACTCGACGTCCGGGCTGACATGATGTCCCGGTACTGGAAATTGCCCAACGAATCGTTTTATTCAAGCTGGGTGCCGCAACTCAAATTCCAGGTGTTGTTTGTTGGTTCGCCCAATCCCCAATACACAGTTGAGTTTACTGGCAAAGACGGAAAGCCCTGGTTTACTGAAGATTGCAAAACCAACCGTTCGGGCCAAACCGTGCTGGATGTGTGGACTCCAGGCGCCAAACAGCCTTCGGATGAGCGTTCAACTATTGATACCGGCAGCTACGGATTTACCATCAAGCACAAGGATTCGGGCGAAACGATCTATCAGGGAAAGTACAAAGTAACCAAATTTCATTACGGTCCAGGCATTCCAATGTATAAAAACCAGCATGCCTACGTGGTTGACAATGACTGGAATTTGCCAATTGGCTATCTCTGGCTGGATGCCACCGGGAATGACCGGTACGCGCCGAAGTTAAAATTTGCCACCTGGTTCCGTGGTGAAGCCCGAGCCGATAATGTCGAAGGCAAGTTGTTTTATAATGGTCAGGAAATTGCCACGACAAAAAACAAAGGCGAATCCCTCTCAAAGGTTGCGCGCTTCAGCACACTCGAAGATAAACCCAATACGCGCTATGAACGGTGGGAATTATGCTGGTATCTGGTGCTTGGATACCAGGATGCCAAAAGTGGATTCAAATATCCGGGTGCTCACATCCTCGATAAGAACCCAGGCAGCTATGAAGTCAAAGTTTTACGGGATGGGGTCATTGTTCGGGAAATGCAGTTCACCGTTGGGGCTGATGGAAAAATCGTTGATACCGGGTTGGCCAAACAAAACAACCTGGGCGATGACCGGATGATTTTCCCGCTCAAAGTTCTGGGAACGCTCGACGGCAACTGGAATCAGGCTTCCTGGCAAGCCGATGCCTTTTATGGCAACCCGGTGGCAGGTCTTTCGAAATAGGGTTTGGGGTTTGGGGCTCGGGCGGGTTGAGAAGGACGAAAAGGATATAAATTCGAAGACCCCGAAGTGCGGAACCCCAAATTTTCGCCACAACAAAAAACGATCAAAATCGAAAGTCCCAAGCCCCAAGCCCCAAGCCCTAAGTACTCTGTCGTAAGTTTCCTGAGATATTGAATTTGGTAAGTGTTTGATTCTTTTCGTGTTTTTCGTGTTTTTCGTGGTTAAAATGTCTTGGAATTTTCGGTAAAGTACTTATAATTTGCCCCAGGCCCCCGACTGGATAAAACTGGCCCAATAAAACGGATGCCGCCGTTTCGGATCCTTGAGCATGCGCAGTTGCACGTGCCGGAGCGCTTCAGACCGGCCTTCTCCGGCTTTGAGTCGAGTGTAAAAATCAATCATCAATTCCCGAGTTGCTTTGTCTGATACCGACCAGAGACTCATCATCTGACTTTCCGAACCAGCCAGGACCAGGGCCCGGCGCAGGCCATACACGCCTTCACCGTTTTTGACATCACCCACGCCAGTATCACAGGCTGAAAGCACAACCAGTTGAGTGCCCCACAAGTCGAGTTGTGACGCTTCAAGCGCGGTCATGATACCGTCGTTATCTTCTTTCCCACCTTGATTGGCACCCGCAAAGAAGAGCCAGGAGCGTAACAACGGATTTTTTTCTTTGATTTTCTCCGCATTGCCAGATTGCGGTTCCTCTTCGCGTTCGAGCCTGCGTGTGGTCTCAGTCAGTTTTGCTTGAGGGTCGTTTTGCAGAAAATAACCGTGGGTTGCAATGTGAAGAATCTGAGGTTTGACCGCAGATTTGAGTACCGCTTCAGTGGCTTCAGTTTCCAGCTTTAACCGGGCTTCGGGAAAGATGGCTTTGAGTTGATTTCCTTCCTGATGCGTTCCTTTCAGACGGGAAAGTGGCTGGAAAGATTGCCCAAACAGATTTGGTCCGGGGCCCTCCATATAATTGGGGTCAGCCAGAACCAGCGGCGGATCCTGACTGGTTATTTTGGCCTGCAATCGGAGCAAATCGCGGCCACTGGTGAGGTAGGTCACCGTGTACTTTTCAACCAGGTAGTGATTGGTTTCATCCATCAGGGCGGAAAATGGAATCAAATTGAGCGCCCCGTCTGGTGAGATGAGCAAATGAGTAGCTTTTCCAATCAGTTCACGAACTGGTTTCATCACCAACTGATCCAGCTTGTGGGCGGTACGTTTCAACGAATTTGACGGAACTCCTTGTGTTCCAGATGACAACTTGAGGGTGCGGGGTGAGACTTCTGGATTTGCCAGCAACTGCCTGAAGTCCTGAACTACGTGCTCAATCCGGTCTGCTTCGCCCAAATCAACCCATTTGATACTGCCGCTCCCGGTCATCAGGTACACAATATAGTGAGGTGCGCCTGAATCCTGTGTTTTCACATTGTACGGGTGGTAAATCGCAAACTCGACCAGTGCCGCATTGGCGGGGATCAGTTTCTGGATGGCTTCGAGGGTAATGGGCTGGGTCTGGACTCGATATTCAACACTCCGGGCACTGATTTTGGCTTCGACGGCGTCTTCCTGAGTTTCCAGCGCTTTGACTCTGGCCTGATACACGTCAAGGGTATCTTTTTCCGGTCCCTTGAGGGTCAGGTTTGACAGTTGTTTTTTTACCAGGGTCAGTTCATTGAGCAATGTTTGATCTTCAGGCGTAGCCCGGCGCCTGAGGCTTTCAATCCCGGACGCCATCGCATCCAGTTCCCGGCCTTTGCGGCGCAAAACCACCGTGAACGCCGTTTGCAGGGCGTCTACATTTTGGGGCGCGCCCTGAGTCTGCAAAGAAATGGTTTGATCGGTGTAGTATCCCGTTTGCTCCAGATACAGCCCTTTTTGGTTTTCAGAACCAGTCACCAGATTGCGACACAGGTCACGTTCGATCACTTCGTTGGTCTGTATCTGATAGCGGATCGCCTGAGGCAGCTCACCTTTGGCCCAGTATAACTTGGCCAGATGGTTTAAGACATTTGCCACATCTGGATGGTCAGGCCCAAGCTTTTTCTCCCGGATGGCCAGTGCTCGCAGGTAGAGCGGCTCGGCTTTGGCATAGTCTCCCTGGAGCTGGTAAATCCGACCCAGGTTGTTGAGCCGGGTGGCCACGGATGGATGGTCAGGACCAACGGTCTTCTCTTTGACGGCCAGCGATTGTTTAAAAAGGGTTTCGGCCCGAGCGTAGTCAGCCCGGTTATAGTAGACCCAGGCGAGATTGTTGATTGTTCGGGCCGTCGTTGGATGTTCAGAGCCAAACGCCTTTTCCTGGATCGCCAGCGCCTTGAGCAACAGCCCTTCAGCCTGAGCCAGGTCGCCTTCGTCCAAATAGATCAGCGCCAGATTGTTCATGGTCGTGGCTGCCGACGGTGCGTTCAGACCAGATGTTTTTTCATCAATGGCCAGAGCCCGCAGGTACAGCGGCGTTGCCTTTGCATAATCGCCCTTGTCATAGTAGAGCAAGGCCAGATCATTCAGGCTTGTGCCAACCAATGGATGGTCAGGCCCCAGTGCTTTTTCTTTGATGGCCAGGGCGCGCAGATAGAGCACCTCTGACTGTGCATAGTCACCTTTGTCACAATACAGCGAGGCCAGTTCACTGAGCGCGGAGCCGACCAATGGATCATCTGGGTCCGTTGTTTTCTCGGCAATGGCCAGTACCCGCTGGAAAAGCGGTTCCGCTTTGTCATGGTTGCCTTGTGCCTGGTAGAGCCTGGCCAGGTTGTTGAGCCGGGTGGCGACTGATGGATGATTGGGCCCCAGTGCTTTTTCTTTGATGGCGAGAGACCGCAGATACAACGCCTCAGCTTTGGCATACTCGCCTGTGTCCTGATACAGCCTGGCCAGGTTGTTGAGCGTGGTGGCTACCGATGGGTGGTCTGGACCAAGCGCTTTTTCCTGAATGGCAATCGCCCGCACAAAGAACGGCTCGGCTTTGGCGTACTCACCCTTTTCCTGAAGGAGCAGGGCCAGGTCGTGGAGTGTATCAGCCAGAACCAGATCCTCTGGACCAAAAATCCGTTCGGCGACCTCCACTGCCTGAAATGCAAGTGGGAGGGCTTCATTCAAGTTTCCTTTGTTTTGCAGGTCCGTAATCTGGGTGGTGAGCCGGTTGAATTCAATTCTTGCCTTGTCCTGGTCAGTCGCTGGCCGGGTTGGCTCCAGCTTCAACTCATATTTTCCCGGCTGACCGGTTGGCTCCAGAGATTGTACTTCGAGGGTGTATTGACCGGTTTGCTCAACGACATAGAGGACCGGTTCTGGCCCCTCAGTCCCATTGGGGCTATCCACTTCCTCGACAACTTTTCCATCGGGCCCTATCAACCGGACAATCACATCAATCCCGTGTTGCTCCACGACCAGATTGAAAAAATCTCTGGCGGTCAGTGTCAGATGGTAGGTATGACGCTCACCTGTGTTTAAGGATTGAGGCGATATCGGCAATGGAGATGGGCTGGCCTGAGCGGTTTGTGATGTGCCTGCTGTCGGCGTGGATTTTGATTCTTGCGCGGTGACGATCTTAATCAAACTATCGGCCAGAACTGAATTTCCGGTCACTGGCGGCAGGTTGAATCTCACTTCGAAGCTGATCGAAAGTGCCATTCCGATTCCAAATAGAACGCCGACCCCGGCTCCAACCAACCGGTTGGAACGCATCAGTGTGCCTGGTTTCATAAAAGTGAGCCTTTAGTGTCGGGATTGAATATTTGAGGGAAAAAGGGGCCATCAGTTTTCCATCATACATGAAGATCAGGTCCGGTTATATAGATTTTCAGAATAAGAAACCACGGAAACCACGGAATACACGGAAAATAAATCCAAATCTTTCAATGATTTCTGAAATTCCATCGAAATATGAACAAAGGAAATATTTATCTGAAAGGCTATAGTCCCTGACGTTCCTTTATCCTTTACCAAAGCCGAACAACGGGATAGGTATCAAAAACAGCGTCAGCACTCACAATGGGGATGCCTTCAGCTATGCTTTGGGCAATGAGTAGCCGGTCAAACGGGTCCTTATGGTGAAATGGCAAGCTCGTTAAAACTGAGGTATGAACGGGAGCAATCGGCAAAATAATCAATCCATTTCCAATAATCGCCCGCTTCATAAAATCAGCATAGGGTTCAGTCAATAAATACTTTCCAATGCTTATTTTAATAGCCAGTTCCCAGTAAGAAGCTGGACTGATTAGCTTTTCGTTTGTGGGATCAGAAATCAGTGCTCTGGCTTTGTCACTCAATTGTAAATCACCAAGGACAAACCATAACCAGGCGTGGGTATCAAGGAGAATTTTCATGGCATATAGTCGTTGAAATCTTCCAGGTGTGAATCGTCCTCGGACACAATGATAAGTTTCCCTTTGCAACTTCCAAAGACTGGTTGTGGCTTCTCTTCGGAAATTAACTGTAAATGAGCAATTGCCCGCTCATTTTGGAGAATGACCAGATCGTCTCCCGGACCTAACTGGGCAATTAACTCTGGTAACCTGGCTTGAGCTTCTTCAATCGTGACAGTTTGAGACATGAGTTGAATCTTCTTTCACTTTTTTAAACCGTCTGGTTATTTTATCACTTTTTCCCGGTATCTCCCTGTCTGCCACGTACCTGCTGGCGGGCTTTGCGGAGGGCTTCGACCATGGCGGTTTTGTCTTTCTGGTCGGTTGGAAGTGATGATGGCCCGGTTGGGTCAGGTTTGGGATCAAATTTTGGAACACTGGTTGATGGTTGCGGTGGTGCCGGTGTCGAAGACGGTGGAACGTGGGCTGGAACAACGCCTGGCTGGCTGATTTGAGTTTTTGGTTTTGGCGTCCGGAGTCGCTCAAATTTCGGCCAGTGGAATTTTCCGATTTTCAGGCTCGCCCATTGGGCGGAAACCAGTCGGGTTCGACGTTCCAACACTTCAATCAGAAGCAACAGAATGGCCGTCATCAAAAGCCATGGCGTCAGATCAATCAGACGTGGGCGCTTCGGAAGGTCCTTCCAGACAGAAGTCAAATCCAGACGCTCGGTGCCGCCCGTGGCTTTGGCGAGTTGTTCGAGGACAGCAATGCCTTCAACTGACGCAATCGGGCGAAATTCAGGTGAATAGGGCAACGCAACTGGTGGCAGCGTCACTTTGCCAAGCCCGGCAATATCCACCGTTGACAGTGTTGTTTCCGTGCCCTGGAGCGGAACTTCAAGGGCCAGGGTATCGGCATCAATCCACTGAAGCGGTGCTTTTTCAACTTCGGCTTTTGAGCCCGCTTTCCCACGCAATGTGGTCACGTTTGGCGCATCACGAAAGCCTTCGGATTCCCGTTCCGGATCCAGGTGAAGCTGGATCGTTCCAACTCCATTTTTGATTTCCTGGGTAACCAGCATATTGTTGGCCAGTTGATCGGTCGAACCGGCTGCCCAGCGTGCGAGACTCGAAAACATATCGCCCACGTTTGGCCAGCCCGCCATCGCGCCGGTAAATTTGCCGTCGGCTTCACCGGTATAGGCAACCACCCGGCCAATTCCAGCCTGCCACGTGGCCACAATCGGGGCCTGGTATTGATCAACCGTGATGCTTCCCAGCGTGGCACCTGGTCGAAGATAACACAGGTTATAACCGCCGAGCTGTGCTCCGGGAAACTGCTTTCCAGTTACCGAGACCATCCCGCCCGTAAATTTGACGGTGGTTGGGTCTTCCAGAAAGGTGCTGCGGGCGACAACAAACGTGTCCTGGGCAAAGAGCCGGGGCAGGTCATCAGCATTTTCCGTGAAGTAAATCCGTCCGTTGCCGCGTTTGGCGATGTCTTCGAGCAATTTGGCATCCACATCCGACGGCTTTCCAAGACCAATCACACTGACCGTGATGTTGGCTTGTTGACATTGTTCGAGGAGTTCTTTGTATTTGCCGGGTTCTTCGGAATCAGCCGCATCGGCAAACAAAATGATGTGGCGGGTGCCGGCTTTGGCTTTGAGCAGCATATTGGCGGAGGCTGAAAGCGCCTCGTAGATAAAAATTCCGCCGCCTTGTGAGTCTACGCGCAGGATGTCATTCCTGACCCGCGATGTTTTATCCACCGGACCCAGTTCCGCAATGGTATGCGGCGAACTATCAACCGCAATCACACCAAATTCGTCAAATGGCGACAGCAGGTCATACACCTGAACCGCGCCTAAGTTTGCCAGATCCATTTTGATCCGGCCACCGCCGGCTGGTGCCGCCATACTGCCGGAACGATCCATGGTGACCACAATCGCCAGGGTCAGTTTGCGATGTTCGCGCCGCAACTCCATCGAAACCGGCAGAATCGGGTCAATCGGCGACTGGAAATAGCCTCCGGGGCCAAAGGCGTTTTTCCCACCAGTCATCATCAACCCGGCACCCGATTCCTTGACCCAGGCGGCCAGGTTTTCCATTCCATTCAGGCCAATATCTTGAGCTGGAACATTTTCGAGCAACACCGCTGAATATTTGGCGAGTTCTTCCAACTGCCAGGAACATTCCTTTGGTGTCAAAACTTTGATATTGAGCCCGCCGGACTTGAGCAACTGGGCATAGGCGGAGGTGGGATTTTGGGTGACGCACAGCAATGGTTTGGCGCCTTCGACTCCGACCAGAACGCGGGCGGCATTATTTTCCGGGATTGGATCCTGGGTCGCGCCTTGAACCCGAACGGTGTAATTTTGAGTTCCAGGTTCTCGGGCAATGTCACGGAAGGTCAGGCGATTGAGGCCGGAGGAAACGTCGCGTTTGCCCGAGCCGATGACCTGGGAACCATTCATCAATTCAAAGGTTAATTCCTGCTGCGCCGGCGCCTCAACCCACACGGTGAGCATAAAGGCTTCACCCGGAGCGACTTTGGCCGGAGCATCAAGTTGCGTGATAGCGACATCATTGGCTGAAGTTCGCGAGATTGCCCGGTAATCAATCGCGACATTGCGTGAAGCGGCAATACCGGCGGCGTTGGTCGGATTCTTTCCGGTCCATTTTCCATCAGACAAGACCACGATTTTGCCGGGTGAATCGGGCGGGATCAGCGACAATGCCTTCTCAAGACCATCATTGAGATTTGAGGCATCTTTTCCAAGTTCGGTGACAAACCCACCAAATCGTCCACCTTGCGGAAGTTGTTCAACCGCTGATTTCTGGCCAAATGAAACCACCGCGACCTGATCATTGGCCCGTCGCGCCGCCTGAATCAGGTTAATGGCTTCTTTTTGAACGGCTTCACTTTCAATTGGCATTGATAAACTTCGGTCAGCGACAACCACCACCGTTCCGGCCTGACTGGGCAACTTCAAAGCCAGGCCGCACAGGCTGAGGAGAATCAACAGGCTGATGAGCGCCCGCAGCCCCTGGAGCAAGCGGGTCGGAAATTTCCAGTTCCACCAGGCCACCGCCAGCGGAATGAGCAGTATCAGCCAGATCGGATAGAGCAAAATCATGCGCGGCTTCCTTGGGCGTTGCGGGCAATGAGTGCGCTGTGAAGGGTAAGACCTGCCGCGGCGAGCAGCAGAAATATCCAGGCAATCGAGCGGTATTCAGTCAATCCATTTGGGGCATTGAGCCAGTTTCCCCATTGTCCGGTGACACAGTTCATCAAATTTGATTCCGTTTGGGAAAGGGCATTGACGGCAAAATACCAGTTTTGAGGTGAAGCTGAACTGGTTTTTTGTTTGGGATGAATTTCAAACACGCCGACCTGATTGGCGGGAACGGAAACCGTTTTTTCACGAATCACCACGGACTGGGTTTGTTTTTGAGGTGTAACGACATCAAGCGAAACGGTTTCGGGATCAACCGTCATGGCGGCGTCCGTTCCCAGCCGGTACATGGATTGATGGATTCCTGGGGATTGTGACGCCCGCCAGTTCAGCAGGTTAAACACCAAAATTGGCCAGTTTGGCGAGGTCTGCAGCGTGGAAAGATCTGGCCGAAAGTGCATCACAATATCGTGGCGGTTGTTGGAGCGTTCGGTTTCGGTCACCAACGGCACATTTCCGGCGGTAATGACTGGCGTTCCAGCCAGTGGAGTACCCGCCGCTGGTCGCCCAGCCCCCCAGATAAC
Organism: Acidobacteriota bacterium; assembly: GCA_016208495.1. Taxonomy (NCBI): domain Bacteria; kingdom Pseudomonadati; phylum Acidobacteriota; species Acidobacteriota bacterium. The sequence goes on from JACQXX010000099.1 coordinate 13,048, forward strand.
TCCGTTTAATGCAAGACCTTCGGCGAGTGGATGACCTTGATTGACCACAAAGGGGCCTAAAAAACTTTCGGCGGATTGATCAGCCAGAATGCGAAGGGTCCAGAGTCCCGGCCCGGCAAGGGTGTCGGTTGGCTGGTCGGTGATAACCAGTTCTGGTCCGGCAGCGGTCAATTGGACCTGGTCGGTTGCCACCAGGGCGCTTTCAAACAATTGCTTTAAGGTTTCATTGGCAATGCGCAGGTCAGTTCGGATTTTTTTCCGGGGAGGTGGAAAGACAATCACTTCATTATCAATCAAAAGCTGATCGTCGCTGAGTCTGGCTCGAATGGATGGTGGAGGCCGGTTCCCTGTCGTTTCCACCCTCTGATTGACCTTAAAAATCAGCCGCCGAACTTCATTGGCCTCCAAATCAAGGGTTGATTGTGTGGCCTGCGCGGTACCGGTTTCCAGTGTGAGTTCAGTGCGGAGGGATTGGCCAGACAGGTTGGCGATTTCAAGCAGGCACCGTTCGCCGTTCCAGTTGGCATTGACAATGGCGCAGTTGGGACGTGCCGCGCCAAAGGCCATCCATTGCACGGTTCCTGAATTCGGATCAAAGTCATTTTCCGGGGCATGATCAGTTATGACCATCAGTCGCGCGCCCTGTTTGGTTTCAAGCGCGGAAGCCAGGGTGATGGCTTCACGCAAATTGACATTGATCGCTCCACAATTCCATTGCGTCAGCACATCAGCCAGGGCTTCTTTGCGGGTCACTTCGCCAATCAACTGGGGTGACTGGCCAGCCAGAATAAACCGCACTGGACGTCCATCGGATTTGGCGATTTCGCTTTCAATCGCTGAAAGAGCGTTGGTTTTGGGGGAACTCGTATCCCCGGCCAGCATTGAAAACGAATTGTCGAGGATCACAATCAGCGGGCGGGCCTGACTTCCGGTGAGCATTCGCGGCCCGGCAGCCCCCAAAATCAGCAGCAGAATGATGGCCAGTTCAACATAAAACCAGAGCGGGAGAGGCAGTCGCTCAAAGAGTCTTCCGCCTTCGCGGGTCTGGCGTTCCTCCATCCACAACATCAGGCTCGAAACCGTTCGGCGACGGAACCGGTTGCGTAGGAAATAAATTGCCACCAGCACCGGAATGCTCAAAATGCCCCAAAAAGCCAGTGGATGTGAGAAGAGTGGAAGCATGATTAGGGTTCAGGGTTTAGGGTTCGGGGTTTAGGGTTCAGGGTTCAGGGTTGTTGAATCTCATTAAATCGTATACAGGAAAGTCTCATTAAATGTATACACTTTTGGCACCAAACAGTGAGCGGGCCGTATCAGCCTCAAGTTTTCAAGCTGGAGATAGCCCTGTAGCTCACCCGATCAGGAGACACGAGCAAAAATCATGATTTCTCAACTGACTCAAGCGGGGCGGGGGCTGATTTGCTTCTCAGATTCGGTTCCAATTGTGGTTTCCCGTTGGCTTGGGATCAATTGCGCATGATTGTTCTAGTTAATCTTTTATCCGGGTCATTTCCCTGATATCTCACGATGTATACAATTTATGAGATTTTCCTGTATACGATTTAATGATACTCAACAGGGTTCAGGGTTCAGGGTTCAGGGTTCAGGGTTCAGGGTTCAGGGTTCAGGGTTCAGGGTTCAGGGTTCAGGGTTTTCGAAAGGGATGAGAGATGAAGGATGAGGGATGAAAAACTCACCTTGTCACCTTGTCACCTTGTCAGTCGGTCATCTTGTCAGGGTTCAGGGTTCAGGGAAATGCAATTATTTCAATAATTTAAATATCTCATGGTCCGAGGGAATGATTGCAAAAATGGTATTAGTCCCGCAGGGACGTCGTGCAATAGCCGTGGTGCGAAGTCCACGGTTACTTGAGCGGCGCCCACAATCTGGAGCAATCAAAAACGAATCCAGGCAGGACCGGCTCGCCTGAAAGTGTGGGAGGGTCAATCAATTCTTCAACTTCCGCATCTGGACGGTAAACAAACACCTGCTTGAGGCTGGTATCAATCAACCAGCCAAGGCGGGCGCCGTTTTCAATATATTCAACCATTTTACTTTTGAGCGTCGCCAACGAATCAGTTGGCGATTTCAACTCCACAACTAAATCAGGACACAGTGGTAAAAATTTCTCGCATTCTTCATCAGTCAAAGTGTTGAGGCGTCCCTGGAGAACCCAGGACGCATCTGGTGAGCGAACCGCGCCATTTGGCAGCACAAACCCGGTTGAGGAGTCAAATACCTTGCCGGTTCCATCCTGGAAAGCCCAAACGCCCAGCACTGTGATTATAGTGGCGTTGGTATTTCCAGCTCGGCCTCCAGTTGGCGGCATAAATTCAATATCTCCCTGGGCAGTGCGTTCAATTCGCCAATCGGAATTCAACTGACAAAATTCAAAGAAATATTCTTCCGTTTGCAGTAACTTCGGCGCGTGCAAGACGAGTGGCAGCACCAGGGTAACATTTGGTTCGGGAGGTGGAGAAAGGACACCAGTACTCATGGCAAAAGCAGTTCGGGTTCAGGGTTCAGGGTTCAGGGTTCAGGAAATACAATTTTCTCAATGGTTTAGCTTCTCCATAATGCAAGAATCGCATTGCAACCTGAGATTAGACACGTTCCAGAATCGTGGCAATACCCATTCCGCCGCCGACACAGAGCGTAATCAGCGCGGTTTGTTTGTCACGGCGTTCGAGTTCGTCGAGGACGGTACTCACCAGCGCGGCGCCAGTGGCGCCGAGCGGATGCCCCATCGCAATCGCGCCGCCGTTGACGTTGAGTTTGTCGTCAGCCACATCCAGGTCGCGTTGATATTTGAGCACCACGGAGGCAAAGGCTTCGTTGAGTTCGACCAGATCAATGTCATTGAGCGTCATACCGGCAATTTTTAAGGCTTTGCGCGTCGCCGGTTGCGGCCCGGTGAGCATGATTGTGGGTTCAGAACCAGAAACAGCGGCGGCACGAATGCGCGCCCGTGGTTTGAGACCAAGCGTTTCGCCTTTTTCACGACTACCGATGAGGACCACCGCCGCGCCATCCACAATGCCCGACGAATTTCCCGGCGTATGAACGTGTTTGATGCGTTCAACTTCCGGGTAGCGATGGCGAGCCACGGCATCAAACCCGAATTCACCCATCATTTCAAACGATGGGTTGAGTTTGGCCATTGTTTCCAATGAAGCATCGGCCCGAATCAGTTCGTCCTGACCCAAAATCAGCAAGCCATTCTGGTCAGTTACCGGAATCAGCGAGTTTTTAAAATATCCACCGGAGGCCGCCGCTGCGGCACGATGGTGCGAACGAACCGCATAAGTATCAATTTGTTCGCGGGTAAAGCCTTCGATGGTGGCAATCAGGTCGGCGCTGATTCCCTGTGGCACAAAGCTGATGGCATGGCTCACGGCTGGGTCAAGCGCCATCGGTCCGCCGTCGGAAGCCATTGGCACCCGCGACATGGATTCGATCCCGCCGGCCACCACCAGATCTTCCCAACCGGAGCGGACCTTCATCGCCGCCAGGTTGATGGCTTCCAACCCCGAAGCACAAAACCGGTTGAGTTGGAATCCGGCCACGGTCTGTTCCCAACCAGCAAAAAGGGCGGCGGTTTTGGCGATGTTGGCGCCCTGTTCGCCAACCGGGGTGACACATCCGAGCACAACATCGTCCACCTGTGAGGTATCAAGGTCATTGCGGGATTGAAGTGCCTTCAAAAGGCCGGTCACCAGATCAATGGGTTTGACTTCGTACAACGCGCCGTTCTTTTTGCCTCGGCCACGGGGCGTTCGGATTGCATCAAAAATAAAAGCTTCGTGGGTCATTGGTTTGAAATCTGAGTTTTGAAGGAATCAAGGATAGAAGGATGAAGGACCACCCTGTCATCTGTTTCAGAAGGTAGAGTTGGGGCTGATGGAAACACGGTTGATGTCGCCCACTTTACCCGTGCCGTCATCGAATTTCCAGTCTTGCTCACAGACTGAATTTTGATACAGGTCGCCATAAAAAAATCATCGCACTACAAAAAGAGTTAGTACCACCCACTGATGCGGGTGGTACTGACAAGTCCTTTATTTCCAATACCAGCCTGATTCAACACAAAATCCGGTAAAAGCACATATGACGAGGTTCTGGCTCAGGCCCGAAACCAGCCGTTTCCCCGGCGTTGTCGGTTAAACAGGCTCAGCACGACCACAAGCACAATAGAACCAATGATTGACCATAAAATCGGATACGACTGGCCATCGAGGCGAACGGTTAACGGCTCCTGCAGATGGAGTTGCCGGCCAATCCACATTCCCAAAAAAGCACCGATAAACCCGATCACAATTGAAACCACCCATCCACCCCGACTCGACCCGGCAATGACCTGTCCCAGCGACCCGCAGATACCGGCAATGAGCAACAACAACAAAAACGAAATCAACGACATACACCCTCCAGTTTGGAATTAAGTTTCACAATGATTGACGACCGAACCAATCATGAGGGTAGGTGCAACTCTTGTGCCGCAGCGGTTAAGCCAACCGGAATCATCGTTTGGACCGTGCTGGAGCTGGGAATTTCAATATCGGAGCTTGTTTTTTTCAGATTCCAGCGAAAGTTTTTGTATGGATTGAATACACTCCAAACATTGAAGGCATACAGTAGTTTATTCGCTGTGAGATGAGGTGAAAGAGATACAGGTATGTAAAGAGTTGATTACGCTCAAGATATCCTGGAAATCACTCTCTGGCACAAGCATTGCACTTAAAAGGGCACATAGTAAAACCAGGAGACCTCACTTTCGCAAAGACAGGTTCATTTTTTTTCACCGCCAACGGTGTATTGCCAATCAGGTCTACCCAACCACAAGGATTTATCGTTTATGAAAATAATTTCACGTCCCGCAACTTCGATACTTTTAGCCGCCGCGTTGCTTCCCTGCGTCGTCCCAGTGTTTGTACAGGCCGGCGAGAGCGCAACTGTCAGGCTGCGTAAAGTCACCGGGAACGAAACCGAACGCCTTGAAAATGTAGCCACGATTCTTAACGAACTGATGGCAGCCAGAGACAATGCCATTCCCAAGGAACTCATTGATAATGCCGCCGCGCTGATCCTGATTCCCAGCGTCAAGAAAGGGGCCTTTATCTTCGGTGGTGAATTTGGCCGTGGAGTAGTGATCGTCCGACAGAAAAATGGAAGCTGGGGTTCGCCTGGGTTTGTTACCTTGAAAGGTGGCAGTTTCGGGTTCCAGGCTGGCGGCGAAACAACCGACCTGGTTCTGGTGGTCAAAAACCGCTCTGGAATCCAGAAATTGTCCAAAAATCAGTTCAAATTGGGTGTTGATGCCTCTGTGGCTGCCGGCCCGGTTGGCCGTTCCGCCTCAGCCAACACTGATGCCCAAATGAAGGCCAAAATTCTGGCTTATTCCCGCTCACAAGGGTTGTTTGCCGGAATATCGCTTGAAGGCGGAACGATCAAACTCGATGACGATGCCAACATTGCCGTCTATGGACGCAAACTGAACGGCAAAGATGTACTGGAAAGCCGTTTTCAACGGACAGAGGCTTCAAACAACCTGTATGTGGCGCTGGGCAACACCAAAAAGTAAGCCTCTCCACACTGGAAGGTTCAAACTCTGGAACTGACTGACACCGAATACCAGGTTGTAAACTCACTATTAGCACGACCCTAAAAATCCTGAGAGGCGCCGTGGGGCGTCCTCTCTTTTCAAGTCTCCCCGTTGCCGTTTCCCGACAAGAGGTTCAAACGGGTTGATCGAAAGGTAGGAAACTATGTGGAGTAAAGATGAAGTCACCGGAAAAAGAAAACAAATTCAAGGCAGGGTAAAGAAAGCTGTGGGAAGCCTTACCAATGATGTCACGCTTGAAAAAGAAGGCCAGGCCGATCAAGACGAAGGCAAGGTCCAGGAAACCGTGGGCCGGGTCCGGCGTAAGGTCGGAGATGCCGTTACCGACATTAGCAAAGCAATCACCGGTAAATAATAATTCAGGAGTCAGGGATCAGGGGCATAAGCGCCAGGATAAGGATTTCAGGCCCGCAGGGTCGTCGTTTAATAGCCGTGGTGCGAAGCCCACGGTCACGGCCAGGACGCACCCCAGGCCCGACAAGAGCGTCATTCAATACCAACGGAAAGGACACAAGGTTTCTTATCCTGGCGCGTATGGGGGCAGGGGTTATACCATTTTGGAATGATCCTATCGTATTAATAAGAGGTTAAGTTGTTGATAGAATTGTATTTTCCTTAGCCCTTAGCCCGATACCCTCAGCCCTAAATGGTATACCAATCGCCTCACCCTGGCTCAACTCGCCGCAGCCACCTGAAAAATCAAATGATTCAAGGGTGCTGCGTTTTCTTTTTTATACTGACCAGTACTTCGTGGCCGGGTTGCTCTTCGAGTTCCAATGGATCATCCGTCGAGGAAGACGAGAGATTGTATTTTCTGAGCAGGTTATAGAGGCGTGGCCGATAGAGCCCAAGCAGGTTGGCTGCCGCCTGTTTATTTCCTTTGGTTCGCTCCAGGGTGGCAATCACCACGGCACACTCAATCTCTTTGAGGACATCAGGTCGCTCTTCATCAAGAGACTTCGGATCTGGGAGTTTGGCAACCAGGATGCGGCCAAGCTGTTCAATGCTCAGCTCACCCGTTGCGGGGGTGAACAGGGTCACAGATGGCACCGGGCTGACCGTCACATCTTTCTGAAACGGGAGGTCCTGAACGTCAATCGTTTCACCTTTGCACACCAGGACGGCGCGCTCCATTATATTTTGCAATTCACGAACGTTCCCTGACCAGAGGTGGGCAAAGAGTTGGGCATATGCCTGTGGGGAAATCGCTCTCGCCAGGCGATGGTACCGGAGGGCAAAATCAGCCAAAAAGCATTCGGCCAGATGCTGAATATCTTCGGGGCGTTCCCTGAGCGGCGGCACCCGAATTTCTATGGTGTTGATGCGATAGTACAAATCCTTGCGCAGAATCCCACTCTGGATCGCTTCGGCTGGCTCTCGATTGGTGGCGGCAATCAGGCGAAAATTGGCGGCTAAGGGTCTTTCACCGCCCACCTGGGTATAGACTCGCTCCTGGAGCACCCGCATCAATTTGGGTTGCAACTCTAACGGCATTTCGCCGATTTCATCCATGAGCAGACTGCCGCCGTTGGCCTGGCCGATGAGTCCAACTGTTTCCGACATCGCTCCGGTAAAAGCGCCTTTGGTATGGCCAAACAATTCCGATTCCATCAATTCCTTCGGCAGCGCGGCACAATTGACTTTGATAAAGGCTTTATTTGCCCGCAGACTCCGGAAATGAATCGCATTGGCGACCAGTTCTTTCCCGGTGCCTGATTCTCCATGGATCAACACGTTGGCATCTGATTCAGCCACACTTTCGATGATCTCATAGATATGCTGCATGGCTTTGCTGCTGCCGATGATGCTCTGGTACGAGTCTCGGGTGGCGAGCCTTCCACGCAGGTGTTTGATTTCTGACGCCAGCCGGGTGCGTTCCAGGGCTTTGTCAATCAGCAGGAGTAATTCATCAAAATCAACCGGTTTTTCAACAAAGAAAAAGGCGCCGGCTTTGGTGGCTTCGACCGCTTTGAAGACAGAGCCATAACCGGAAATCATTATAATTTCGGTGTCTGGCGAAACAGCTTTGATTTGGGTGACCAACTCAATGCCATCCAGATCGGGCAGGTTTAAATCAGTCAATACCAGATCAAAATGAGAAGCACCCAGGAGACTGAGTCCACCAGTTCCGGTGCTGGCTGTTACTACCTCATACTTTTGCTCGCGCAAATGGTATTGGGCCAAATCAAGCATTGACTGGTCATCATCAATCACCAAAATTTTGGGTTTGGCCGGTAAATAAGCCGGAGTCTTTGAATAGTACCGTGCCATAGTTGCTCATCCTGGAGTCTTTTTAGAAAAATATTTCCTCAATCCATAGCTCGTTGAAATCTCAGAAATCATTGAAGGATTTCGATTTATTTTCCGTGTGTTTCGGTGTATTCCGTGGTTTTTATTCTGAAAGTTTATGGCGAATGAGGTAATTGGGGCAACTTTTTCCCGAGTGTATCACAATTTTCCGGATCGCCCGGTCAGACTTGAAATCACAACCACCAGTTCATCGGCATCCACCGGTTTGGGAATATGCATTTGGAATCCAGCCGCAAGCGCCCGAATCCGATCAACCGACCGACCAAATGCGGTGAGCGCAATTGCCGGAATCTGTCCGCCAGCATTGGCCGACAGATTCCGAATTTTCCGAATCAACGAATACCCGTCCTCATCCGGCATACTGATATCTGAGATAATCAAGTCAAACACCTGATTTGCCAGGATGATTGACATGGCTTCTGCCGCTGAAGCCGCCAGGGTCACCTGGGCCCCAAACTGGCGCAACAAGATGGATAACATTTCGCGGGCATCGAGCTGGTCATCCACCACCAGGAGCCGCAGCCCGTTGAGCGGCAAAGGTTGAACTGCCGGCATCTCTCCAGAAGGTGTTCGATGGACACTGAACGATTCTTTTCCCAGGGCACGGACCGGCAACCGGATACAAAACGTAGCGCCTTTTCCTTCACCGGCACTTTTGGCTGTGACGCCACCACCGTGTAATTCAACCAGATGCCGCACGAGCGAGAGTCCAAGCCCTAACCCGCCATGGCGCCGGGTATTGGACGTGTCGGATTGACGATATCGCTCAAAAATGAACGGCAGAAATTCAGGGTTGATACCTTTTCCGGTATCAGACACTTCAATCTGGACATAGGGGCCATTGCGCTCCAGGGAAACTCGAACCTGCCCATTGGGCGGAGTAAATTTGATGGCGTTTGAGAGTAAATTCCAAATCACCTGCTGCATCCGGTCGGCATCACCCGTGATGAACCCGGCACCTGGTTCCAGGATCAGGTGTAATTCGATGTTTTTGGCTTCTGCCGCGAGTCGCATCACATCGCTGGCAGCCTCAATGATTGGATGGAGATCTATCGGTTGGGCGTCCAGCCGGAGCTTGCCGGAGATGATCCGCGACACATCGAGCAGATCGTCAATCAGTTTTTGTTGCACTCGACCACTGCGCTCAATGGTTTCGAGCGCCTGGGAAATGGTGGATTCATCAGGATTTTTACTGCGCAGGATGCGCGTCCATCCCAGAATGGCATTTAACGGTGACCGAAGTTCATGCGAAATAACCGCCAGAAATTCATCTTTGGCGTGAGTTGCGGCTTCGGCCTCGGCGCGGGCGGTTTGTTCTAAAAGAAGCAACTTTTCCCGTTCCGCTTCAGCTTGTTTTCGGGCATTGACATTGCGGGCGATTCCAATCAGATGCGTCACGTTCCCTTCGGAATCGTGGATGGCCTGTGCCTGAGAGGCAATCCAGTCACTACGGCCATCGGCGAGCAAGGTGCGAAATTCGATGTCATAGGGGGCTTTTTCATTCACGGCTCGCGCTGCGGCCACCTCGACCAGATTGTGATCCTCAGGATGGACAACCTGTAAAAACCCGCTATAGGTTCCATCAAACATGGTGTCAGGGAGCCCAAAAATTGAGGCCAGGTTTTCCGACCAGACCATTTTGTTGTCCTGAATATTCCAGTCCCAGGTCCCCATCGAACCAATATTGAGCGCCAGCCGCAACCGGTCTTCGCTCTGGCGTAATAATTCTTCCGCCCGCTTGCGGTCGGTGACATCAACCCCGGAAGAAATCAACCGGGTCAGATTTCCGTCTTCATCGAAGAGGGGCACCAGCGCAAAATCAATTGTAATGAACCGGTCTTCGCCAAAACGGACTTTGACATCATACCGGCGGGGCGTTTCACCTGCCGCCGCCGATTTGATCGCCGCCCGCAACTCGGCCTGGATATCGGGGGAATAGGACCACCAGTAGGTTTCCTCAAATGGTTTATTCAAGACATCTTCGGCTTGCAGTTGGGCCGCCTTGAGCGCCGCACGGCTGGCTTCAATCAGGGTGCCGTCCGGCTTTAAAACGCCGACAAAAACAACCAGCCGATCAAGAGGGAGACTGCCATCCAAGGATTTTGTAGTCATAGGTTTTTCTTTTCATTAGGGCTGCTCCGGGAGCCAGGGAGGATGAAAGAAAGGAGCTCCAGGCATCAAATATCGAAGCCAATCCGTTGGCGGGACGTTGATAAATTTAAGCACCGGAGAAATGAGCCGTACGGGGTTATTTTCAACATTGGTTCGGAGGTGCGATTGAGTTTTGACCAGAACCGGCAGTGTGACGACAAAGGTGGCACCGCGACCTTCTCCATCGCTGCTGGCGTGTACGGTGCCGCCGTGCAACTCCACCAGGTGCCGTACCAGTGACAGCCCGAGCCCGAGCCCACCGTATTTTCGCGTGGTGGAACAATCCGACTGGCGAAACCGCTTAAACATATGCGGCAGGAATTCGGGCAAAATTCCGATTCCGGTGTCACTGACCGTCAATTCAACCTGGGCCCGAACTTTCTCTAATTGAACCAGGACCTGACCACCCGCCGGTGTAAATTTGACGGCATTGGAGACCAGGTTCCAGGCAATTTGTTGCAGGCGTTCGGCATCGCCAGCCACAAAAATATCAGCCGGGTCAAATGAGCATTCAAGGTGAATCCCCCTGGCTTCGGCCACTGGTGTCAGCGATTTGATGGCCGCCTGGATGACCGGTTTGAGTTCAATCTCGTGAATTCCAGGCTGGTATTTCCCCGTGACAATCCCGGCAATATCGAGCAGGTCCTTGATCAATTGATGCTGTAACCGGGCACTCTTTTCAATGGTTTCCAGAGCACGTGTGGCATCCACGGGAGTGAGTCTTCCTGAGCGTAATGCCGTCAGCCACCCAAGAATTGAATTCAGCGGGGTGAGTAATTCATGCGAGAGGGTCGCCAAAAACTCATCTTTGAACCGATTTAATTCTATTTCCTGGTCATGGGCGGCCTGCTCACGGGTGAGAAGATGGTTGCGTTTCTGATTTTCGTTTTTGGGTTTCTTCCTGTTCATCATTTCCTCACCGGTATTCAGAATCGTTGCCTGATTTCCCGGCTTCCCAGGAACTAAAACCAGAGCTTTAGCAGGGAACCTTGTGCAAAGTTTGTGCCAGAATAACTCAAACCTGGCTCGAATTGAATCCAAAATTTAATCTCAAGTGATTGAGACAGATTCTTATTCATAATCAAAAGAATGATTTACCTGATTCAGAATGCAACCTGATGCAGGTGGTGAATGGCATTTTAGCCTGGATACCATCAGGCAGGCAGGTGCCAGGGGGCGTATCAACTTCGTACATCAAGGCCATTGGATTCATACAGCGTGTTGGGCTACCGCATTAGAACCATACACCCATTTCATTCAAGCAAACCCTATACAAGAGATAGAGTTACCTGACGATCCCCGATGATCTTCCTCTCTGGCACAAGAATTGCCCTTAAAGGGGCAGCACCCCAGACCTTCTTTCTTTGATTGAATCCTCAGAAACGTACAGCTCTCTTTTGTTTGTAGTTTCCTTTGTTTTTTGATCAAACAAAGAAAACTGGGAGCGATCAAGGCTCAAACCTATTTCAATACTCAAAAATTTGATCGGAGCACTCTATGGTGTGGACAATTTTGGTCGTCCTGTTTGTGTTATGGCTGCTTGGTTTTTCAATCGGACATTTTGGCGGGTTGATTCACCTGCTGTTGGTGGCATTTTTAATTGTTGTGATCTTTCAGTTCCTGACTGGCCGGCGTAACCTGTAAATAAAAGTATATAAGACGTTTACCAAACTCAATATTTTAAAAGATTATTGATACGGATAACTGACGACAAACGAAAAGGAACCGGCCCGTTCACGGCTGATAAATAACACTGGTTGTTGATTCAGCGCCTGGAATTCGGGCCAGGAGAAAGAAGATGGAAGATAATAAAGTGGCAGTTGATGAAAACCGCCGTGTCGGGCAGCTTGCCTCGGTCAAGTCACAGGTCGAAGGTGATGTCCACGCCGAAATTGCCGCCCAGGCTGAAGTTGCCACTCCGGCGGAAGATAAGCGAATTCAACAGGTTGCCGAACAGTTTCGCGGCAAGGCGATTGACGAGGTGGTCGGCACCGAGCGCGAAGTCACCGTCGGACGTAGCATGGCCCGGATTTCGCAGGTGTTTGACTATGTTTTTTGCATTATCTATGGGTTGCTGGTTATCCGGCTGATGCTGGCGCTGATGGCCGCCCGGTCAAGTGCCGGGTTTGTACAATTTATCTACGCCATTACTGATCCGCTCTACGCCCCGTTTCGGGGAATCGTCGGCAGCCCATCGGTCAACGGATATACCCTCGCCTTACCAATTATCATCGCGCTGGTCGTGTATTTGTTGCTCCACGCCGGAATCAACGGATTTCTGCGGGTCATCGCACAACGGAAAACCGAAATATAGACGACGGCTGACACTTTCCCGTCCGCACCGCCAGACGATAAATCACATTTTGGGTTCAGGATCTCGGACCTGGGTTTCTTTGAGAAAGAGCTATTTTTCAAGAAGTTCCCCTTTTTCCAATCCGAGGGACTGCCCTTCAAATGGTATGACCCCTTTCCCTTCACCTCTTCATCAACGACCGGCTCCGGACCGTTTATCAGGGTGAATGCCAGATGACACATGAGGTCCAAACATGAATTTAGTTGTAAACACCAATCCATTTCTCTGTGCGATGCGCAGATCCTTTTCAATTCTCATTCTCTGTTTTCTGATCCTGTTGATGGCTGGCGCGCCGCTCTCGTGCCAGGCGGCCAGCGGGCAAGACATTCGATCAAGTATTCGATACTCAGGACCTGACATCCGTTCCGGCACGGTGTTGAAACTCCGAATGGACAATACCCTCAGTTCAGCCACGGCTCAGACCGGCGAGACCTTTACCATGACGGTTATGGAACCCGTGATCGTGAATGGCCAGACCGCCATTGCGCAAGGCACCAGAACCCAGGGCCATGTCACCAATGTGGAACCCGCCCGGCGCAACGAAACGGGCACAATCTCGGTTGAGTTTGATCGGCTGGTGTTTGCCAATGGCCAGTCGCTTCCCATTGATGGGCTGCTGACAAGTACGGATCCGGATGTAAAAAATCAAATTGACGAAGAAGGCCGCACCACAGGCAGTTCCACCACGAAACGAAATATTATTTTCGTTGGTGGCGGTGCCGGTGTCGGTGCCATCATTGGTGCCCTGGCCGGAGGCGGTAAAGGGGCGGCGATTGGCGCCGGGGTTGGTGCCGGGGCTGGTATCCTGGGCGCCTTGTTCAGCAAAGGCTATGAAGCTCAGGTGAAAGCCGGAGATACCTTTAATTATGAATTAACCCGCAGCCTGCGGATGTCGGATGTTGATTCCGGCTACAATTCAGCCAATACCGGCAACCACAATTCAGGTGGTGGCTATGGACAAACCCAGCAAGAATACACTGATTTAGAATTTATCAAGCTGGCTCAGGTCCAATTGCGGGATCGCAATTATTATGGTTCAGCCATTGATGGACGCTTCACCGCCAGCACTCGCTCGGCGATCAAGAATTTTCAACGTGACAAACGCCTTGAACAAACGTCGCGACTTGATCTGCAAACCGCCCAGGCATTAGGTTTGGTGGACAATAACGGAAATATCACTGGAAATAATACTGGAAATGATAATGACCGAAACAGTCGTCTGGTGCGCGTGGTGGAAGCCAAAGCCTACCGCCAGTCAGACCGCAGTATTCGTGTTGCTATGCTGACCGAGGTCAATTCCGGTGGCTGGAATATCTTTGGGGATTATGAAATCAAAAACGGCCAGATGGAAGTCTGGGCGCGTGGTACACCACCCACTGGCTATGCCTCCCAGGGGAACAGTCGAAAGAACCTGGATGTGATTAGCCGTGAAGATGTATCGCGGATCCGAACGGTTGTGGTCCATAGCGACAATCGCGATTGGACCATCGCCGTCGGTTCTTCCAACCAACCTGGCAACGGGTCGGGAATGAGCCTGGCGTCGTCACTCAAACTGCAGGCTGATCGGATGCTGGCCACCGTCAGATCACAATTTCGAACCAATGGCCGAACCAGCCGGTCATCAATCTGGCAATTGAATGAAAATGAGGCCACTCTGTACTCATCACTGGCCGCCCTGGCTGCATCTACCCAATTCTATGCCGAACTGGTTGACGCCCGAAGTTCTGATGAGGCCCAACGCGGGGCCGCCGAAGTGATCATCCGCAATGCACGTCGCGTCAGCCGGATGATGCAACGTGGCGGACGTTCAACCGATAGGATCCAACGTGACTTTGATGCCTATGACTCTGGCATAAAACAATTGACCGACCAGTACCAGTTCACTACTGAAAATGAAGAAGCCTGGAAATAAGAACAGGTTGGAGTCAATAGCCAGCAGTCAATAATGCCAGTTAAGAGTTAAAAAAATAAGCGGATTTGAACCCGCGAAGCGGGTGGCAGGCTCGTAGCCCAGGGTGCAACCCTGGGCTACGAGCCGGCGCCCTTCGTGGGCTGAGAACCAAAACGGCTTTAACTCTTAACTGGCATCAATAATGCCAGTTAAGAGTTCGTTAAGCTCATTTGATTGAATTACTTGACCCAGAAAAAATGCGAGAAAGCCCCATCCTCAACCGCGAAGTGGTAGGGCGGGGCTTTCTCGCATTTTTTCTGGTAATACCATTTTGGAATGATCCTGTTGTATTAATAATGCCAGTTAAGGGTTGAAAAAATTGTTCGTTGAAAACAAAGGGCTTATCAAAATCTCAGATTTCAGACGTTCAATCTGCTGTCTGTAAGTTGTTGATTTTGAAGTCTCAATTTCAACTCTTAATTCGCATTAATAAGAGGTTAATACTACAGCGAGGTTTTAATAAAAAACCGAGTTTTGAGCCCAGGAACTGGGCGGCAGGCACGCTAGCCCAGGGTGCAACCCTGGGACCAACGGCCCGGCCTCCCTCCCGCCCCACCGGCAACCCAGGGTTTCGAAGACTCCACCCTGGGCTACGAGCCTGCCACCCGCTTCGCAGGTTAAAACCGAAACCTCGCTGTAGTATTAAGTTATTGATAGGATTGTATTTCCCTTAGCCCTTAGCCCGATACCCTCAGCCCTAAATGGTATAAGATCGTTACTTCTACCGTGTGCTCCTTCCGATCATCTATTAAAAGAAGCGCCTGGCCTTCCTGGGCCTGTCCGTCAACGGTCATGCCTGGTTTTTCAAGGGTTGGATCCGAAATTCGCCGGATGGTGATGTGATAAACCGTTTCCCGAAAGCGGTAGTGAATCGTATAGCCGTCCCAATTTGCCGGCAGGCAGGGGGTCAGAGAGAGTGTATCCACTTCCAGATTGAGACCCAAAAGTGATTCTAAAATGAGCCGGTACATCCATCCGGCTGAACCCGTGTACCACGTCCACCCGCCGCGTCCAACGTGTGGCGGACGGGCATACACGTCGGCGGCAATGACATAGGGCTCGACCTTATAAACTGTCATTGCTTCAGGCGACCTGCCGTGGTTGATCGGGTTGATGATGGAGAACAATTCCCAGGCTCGCTCGCCCTCACCCAGCTCAGCAAAGGCCATCGCTGCCCAAATCGCGGCGTGAGTATACTGGCCGCCGTTTTCACGGACGCCGGGAACATAGCCTTTAATATATCCAGGGTTAAGGTCAGATATGTCAAATGGAGGGTCAAGTAATTGAATCAGCCTCTGTTCCCGCCGCACCAGCCGCTGATTCAGTGCCTCCATTCCTTGACGGGAGTGTGCCCTGTCACCGGCGCCCGAGAGCACCGACCAGCTCTGGGCAATGGAATCAATCTGACATTCAGCATTGGTGGCAGAACCCAACGGTGTGCCGTCATCAAAGTAAGCCCGGCGATACCACCCGCCATCCCAGCCGTGCTGTTCCAGGTTTTCGCGTAATCGAGCCGCTGTCTGATCACAGTGACTGGCAAAGGATATGTCCTGATGGCCCCGCGCCACCACCGCAAACCGGACGAGCACCTGATAGAGAAAAAACCCCAGCCAGACACTTTCGCCGGTGCCATGCTCGCCCACGAGGTTCATCCCGTCATTCCAATCGCCGGAACCAATGAACGGCAGGCCATGGTCGCCGAATTTCAGCCCTCGTTCGATGGCAAGCCGGCAATGTTCATACAGCGTGGCAAGGCGTTCCGACTGATTGGGGAGATTGTAATACGACTCTTCTTCCGGATTTAATTCCCGACCTTCGACAAAGGCGACCGGTTCATCCAGAACGCCGGTGTCTCCCGTGCTGGTCACATAGCGATGTGTGGCCAGGGGCAGCCAGAGGTAATCATCCGAACATTTGGTTCGCACACCGCGCCCCATTGGCGGATGCCACCAATGCTGGACGTCGCCTTCCGGAAATTGCCGCGAGGCACAGACCAGCAGGTGGGCTCTGACCGCCTGCGGATCAATATGGATCAGTGCCATGACATCCTGTAACTGGTCGCGGAAGCCAAACGCCCCGCCGGATTGATAATACCCGCTCCGAGCCCACATCCGACAGGCCAGGGTTTGATATAGGAGCCAGCCGTTGGTCAAAACATTGAGTGATTGATCGGGTGTTTCCACATGAACGGCGCCCAGGGTGTGTTTCCAGTAGTCCCAAACTTGTTCCAGCGCGAGGCGGGCCGCTTTCGGTCCCCGGAACTGTCGGGCGAGTTGGGTTGCTTGAGCCGCGTCGGTTCCAACCCCGAGCAGAAACACGATTTCGCGTGTCTCTCCACCCGCCAGATCAAATGCCATCTGCAGCGCGGTACATGGGTCCAGGGCAGCGCCGAGTTTGCCCGACAATCGCGACCGCTTCAGAGCGGCTGGATTCTGGAGTGTCTGATTGCGTCCGATGAACTCAGTCCGGCTCCCGGTAAAGGTCCGGGTCGGGTCATCCACATCAAAAAATGCCACTCGACCTGGAAACTCGGTGTTGTAGGTATTTCGCGCCAGAATGGCACCACTGAGCGGATCCAGTTCAGTGCTCAGATGCATGGCGGTTTTTGGCGGCAGGTCTCCCAGTACCCACTCGACATACCCCGTGACCGAAAGGCGGCGCATCCGGCCAGAATCGTTGCGGAGTTTCAGGACGATGAATTTGACAGGTTCCTTGAGCGCCACATAGGTCCACAGTTCGGAACTGATGCCGTGCTCGGTATGCTCAAAAACACTGTAGCCAAATCCATGACGGCAGGCATAGGGTGTGCCTCCGCGAACAGGTAGCGGCGTCGGCGACCAGTAATAGCCAGTGTCTTCTTCGCGAATGAAGAAGGCTTCGCCGCTGGAGTCGCTCACCGGGTCGTTGTGCCACGGGGTGAGCCGGTACTCGTGGGCGTTTTCGCTCCACGTATAAGCGGCACCGCTTTCAGAAATGACACTGCCGAAACCTGGATTGGCCAGCACATTGACCCACGGCACCGGCGTTGATTGGCCGTGCGCCGTGGTGA
Organism: Acidobacteriota bacterium; assembly: GCA_016208495.1. Lineage (NCBI taxonomy): Bacteria > Pseudomonadati > Acidobacteriota > Acidobacteriota bacterium. The sequence goes on from JACQXX010000099.1 coordinate 30,482, forward strand.
TGACGTATTCTCGACCGTCGCGGGTAAAGCCACCCAGTCCATTGAAGAAAATCAGATCGTCACGGGGTGACCCTCCAACCGGGATTTCGATTCGGCGGTTTCGAACCGGGATCAGAAGCGGAATCTCAGGTTCAATCGGCCCCCGGAGTTTGAGCTGATCCGCAAGTGTTCCCAGTCGGTCAGATAAAATCACGCGGGCGACCGAATGAACCAGGATTCGGTCTTCGGCTGAAACCTGGTCAATGGGCCGGACAAAGATTCCACCCGGTCGTTCCATTGACCCTGATTCGATGGTGGCCGGGATCAACTGCATAATTTGATCGTGTAACAATTGCTGATAGCCGGTTCGGTCTTCGTTCCAAATCACCAGATCCACCGCCAGCCCCTTGTGCCGCCAGTAGGAATGAGCCTGAATCAACCGCCGAACCAGGTCAATATTGGACGGGTCCCCGATTTTCAACAACACAATCGGCAGGTCGCCGGAAATCGAATATCCCCACAGCCCGGACTGTCCACGTCGGTTCTGGATCAAAAGACTGGCTTCGGCTCGCAACGTGGCATTGGCATAGAGGATTGATCTGGCCAAATCACAGTACAAATGAGCGTCGGCTTCGGTGGCATTCAGGTGGCGCAACGTCACGTGGCTATGGGTCCAGGCCAGGTCAAAAACCCGGCCTGCAATCCGCCAATCCTGATATTTTTCGACCAGTCCCAGGCACAAATCGCGGGTTTCGCCAATCCCCGTCACAATATTGACCGTGGCCGATGTTTCTGGTTCCAGGATGATTTGATACCGGATGGCCACAATCGGGTCGAGGACCGAGCCTTCGCTACCCGAAAGAGGGCCGGTTTCACTCATCGCCAGGGGATTGACCAGTGTATTGCCGCGACCAATAAAGCGCGCCCGGTCCGTTTCATAGGAAACTTTGTTGATTTCAGCATTATGAACGGTCATCAAATGAAACATGCAGACCGTCAATTCGTGCTCGGAACGGGGTCGCCGGGCACAGACAATCGCCTGTCGCTGGGAAAGAATCTCCGTCTGAACAAACAACTTGCTAAACGCAGGATGCAGGGCATCGGCAGCGGACGAGGTCAGCACGACTTCGGCAAAACTGGTAATTTCGAGGACAACCCGTGTCCGTCCGGTATTTGTAATGCGGACGCGCCGTAATTCGATATCGTCTTCAGGTGAAACCGCGACCTCGGTATGGGTGTCAATCCCCGCGTTGCGGTTGCGGAACTCGCCACGGCCTTCTGAAAAAATTGCTTCGTAGTGCTCGGTTTGTTTGAGTGTTGGTTGATAGGAAGTGGACCAGTATTCCCCGCTGGTCACATTGCGCAGGTAACAAAACGTGCCCCAGTTATCGCGGGTCGTGTCCTCTCGCCAGCGGGTAATGGACAGGTCTTTCCATCGGCTGTATCCGCCTCCAGAGTTGGTGAGCATGACGTGATAGCGGCCATTGGAAAGCAACTGGACTTCGGGCACCCTGGAATTTGGGTTTTTGTAAATGCGCAATGGCCGGTCTGAATTCTTCGGACCGGTATGAACCTCGGTGGTTTCTTCGGGCGGTGAATAAAACTCGGTGGTTTTTGGGACCCGTTCCTGCAGCAACAGCATGGTTGCCTTAAACAGCGGCTCGGCCTCAAAGCGTTTTTGCATCGGACGGTTCAGCAGCACATAGGCCATTGACAGAAAACTCATGCCCTGATGATGCGCCATAAATGACCGCACAATGGCAGTGGATTGTCCGGGAGGAACTCGGGTCAAGGTATAATCAACGGCTTCATACAGGCCGTACTCACCTTCGACCCCTTCAGCGGTCAACCGCTGCAGGTTCCGGCAGGCTTCCTGTGGCGCGACCATCAGTGCCAGCGCCGAGGCATACGGAGCAATCACCAGATCCTCAGCCAGACCGCGCTTGAATCCGAGCCCTGGCACGCCAAACGCCCGATACTGGTAATTCAGATGGAGGTCAACGATGTTGTAGCCTGATTCCGAGACGCCCCAGGCGACACCGTTCTTGCGGCCATATTCGATTTGCGTCTTGACCGAGGCCCGGTACGTCTGGTCGAGCAGCGTGTCGTCAAAGGTCGGCATAACCAGCAACGGCATCAGATATTCAAACATTGAGCCGCTCCAGGAAAGCAAGGTCGGCCCACCGTCGGCGGTTGTCAGCAATCGCCCCAGGGCAAACCAGTGTTCCTGTGGCAATCGTCCCTGGGCAATGCCCACAAAACTGCTCAATCGTGCTTCGGAGGCCAGCAAATCATAGTAACTGGAATCCAGTCGCCGTTCGCCGACATTGTAGCCGGTTGCCAGGAGCTTTCGCGTCGGGTCAAACAGAAAGTCATATTCCATTTGAGCCAGGTCCCCACTGCGCCCGGCAAGCTCGTCCAGCTCTTTTAACCGTTCGGCAGCCCGCAAACGCGAGTGGCTGACCAGCCGTCGCAATTCGTTTCCAACAAGCTGGTCTTTTGAGGAAGGAATGGTCAGGGTTGCCAGTTGCCGGAGCGTGAGAATGTCATTCATTCCAACCTGAACAGCATCCGGATGGATGATCCAGGGGGCCAGAAACTGCAATTCATCAAGCGCTTCGCGGCAGTGCTGGGTCAACACACTTGCCCAGTGGACCTTTTCTTTTCCAGAGGAAGGCGTCAGGGTTTGAATCATTTCCTCGCCGACCTTGAGCAGCCCTTCCAGTCCTCGCCGGACTTCCCCAAGCGTGGTGCGTGGTGAGGAGCAAGCCGCCCCAATGCGGGCGTGCAACCTGAGAAGTTGCGTCGAAGTTGAATCATTGAGGGCATCGGTCAGAATCTCAAGTGTGTCACTGATGCCTTCAAACAACCGGGGTCCGACAATCGGGCGATCAGGCAAATCCAAAAGAGCCGTTCGCAAAATCAACAAATGTCCGGCCAGGTTGCCGCTGTCAACCGATGAGACATAGAGCGGCGGGAGCGGCACCAACGTTTGGGTGTCATACCAGTTATAGAAATGCCCCCGGTGACGTTCCAGCCGATCCATCGTGTTCAACGTGTTCGTCGTTCGGTTTATCAGTTGGGTGGTGGTGATGTATCCGAAATCGTGAGCGGTGACATTGGCCAGCAAGGCCAGACCGATATTGGTCGGCGACGTCCGGTGGGCAATGACTGGATTTGGATGTTCCTGAAAATTGTCGGGTGGCAGCCAGTGGTCATCCTGGCCGACAAACTGCTCAAAGAACCCCCAGGTTTTGCGGGCCAGCTTGCGCAAGAACACCGATTGCTCGACGGTTAATGTGGCTTCGTGCCGGGCGATGGGCTGGCTGATCCACCAGGCAAGCGCCGGTGCCACAAGCCACAGGACGAGCAGCGGTGCCGCCACAATCAGTGCCTCCGGTCTGAAAAAGGCCAGCCACACAGCCGCCATCAGGGCAATAGCAGGGGCGCTCCACATCAGGCGGTATAACCCGATGAGGTCGGTTGGGGCCTGACGCTCGGCGTCAATTGACGGATTCCATTCCAACAGGTGTTTGTGCGAAATCAGCACCCGCCAGAGGGTCCGAACAACGGCATCAAGGCTGAAGACAGCCTCAAACGGAAGCATCGCCAACCCAAATACAGCTTGCGAAAGATTGCGAACGGTTGTGTGCATCACCAGGGACAGGTGCGGCCTGAGCCTCCGATCCGCCGGTTTTTGAAACAGGTCCGGAAGTGCAACCAGGACTGGCGGAATCAACAGGATTCCGACAACGGCACAGGTCCAAACCCACACGGGTGATAAAAACGCCCAAACAAACAACAACAGCATCATCAACGTGGCGGGGGTCAGGCTTCGCCGCAGGTTATCAAAAATCTTCCAGCGAGACAGCAATGACAGCGGATTCCAGGCCCGGCCTCCGCCAGAAATCGAAACCCGTGGCAGCAACCATTCGGCAATCTGCCAGTCGCCCCGGATCCAGCGATGGCGGCGGCTGACATCGGCACTGTAAGAAGCCGGGAATTCTTCGTGCAACTCGACTTCACTGAGTAACCCTGAGCGGGCATAACACCCTTCCAAAAGGTCGTGGCTGAGAATGCGGTTTTCGGGGAAGCGATCTTTGAGTGCGGTTTCAAATGCCGCGACGTCATAAATTCCTTTTCCAATGAACGAACCTTCGCCAAACACATCCTGATAGACGTCAGATACCGTGTGGGTGTACGGGTCAATGCCGGTTTCCCCGCCAAAAAGTTTGGCGTACCGGGACCGGTTCAGGCCCGACATGCTCACTGTGACATGGGGCTGCAAAATGCCATATCCAAGGTTGACACAGTTGGTTTTGGCCTGATGTCTGGCCTGGTTGAGCGGGTGCGCCATTGCCCCGACAAACTGCCTGGCCGAATTTCGTGGCAGGTGGGTATCTGTGTCGAGCGTGATCACATATTGAATGCCTGATAACCTCGTGCGGTCGCCAACGACAACCGCAAAGCGGTCTTCTGAGCCATCCAGAAGCAGCGCATTGAGCTCCGCCAGTTTGCCTCGCTTGCGTTCATATCCCATCCACGTTCCCTGAGGAAGGTTCCATCGGCGTGGGCGGTGAAAGAGAAAAAACGGGCCGCTGCGATCTTCATCATTGTCACAATATTGTTTGTTTAAGGCTTCGATTCCCTGCTGGGCCTGTGCAATCAGGGCAGCGTCTTGCGAAGGTATTACTTCCTGGGCGGAATCCCGAAAATCTGTCAGCAAGGCAAAGCGGAGATTTGGATCTCGATTGGCCAGAAACCGGACTTCCAGAGCTTCCAGCAACCGCTCAACCCCCTGAACGCTGGTGAGCATCGTCGGAACCACAACCAGCGTCCGGCAGTCGGGCGGAATTCCTTTTGAAAAATCCAGGCGTGGCAGCGAATGGGGTTTGACCGTCAGGGTGGCAAACCAGTTCATCAGCGCCACGGCCAGGTGCAGCGTGCTCACCAGGGCAAATCCCCCAGTCACCGCCAGTTGCCAGCCTGGAATCCCAATGCTCCGGGCAGCCGTGATCCACAGAAAGGTCAATGTAGCCATCAACACCAGAATTGGGCCAAGGTAAAAGGTCAATGGAAACTGACACCCTGCCCGTTGGAGAACCTCAGCCACTGGAAGTCGCCGTTTCAGGCGTTGCTCAAGTTTCTGCAACCCGGGGCCAACCAGAAAGAACCCGATATGGGCAGCGCGGTCGGTATCTCCGTGTTGACTGGCGCTGGCTTGTGAGAGTTGAACCACCTGCCGGGCTGTCTCGGTTTCGGTATGTGGGCTGTGCTTCGCAATTTGCTCAACCACGTGGCGATAGGCATCGCGGGTTGAAAAATCCATCCGGGAATAGACTTCAGCCGGATCAGTCCGCAAAATTTGTTCGACAATACTCATCGCCTCGACAAATTCGCGCCAATCCATGCCTCCTAAAAACCGAAGACTGCCAATGCTGTTGCCAATCGAAACCTGATCTGCCGCCTGTTGCTGGTTTTCAGATTGCACCAGATGTTCAATCGTCTGACCAGTTTCGGCCAGACGCTGTTCGATCCAGGTGATCGGTAACTTTAAAGTTGGGCTTCGACCCTGTACCCGCCGCACAAATTCAGCCACAAACGAACTGACCAGGAGCGGATTTGACCGTGCCATGTCTGCCACCACCAAAATGAGACCTTTCGGGTCTTTTTCGGCGGTTTCCATCATCAAATCGGCCCACCGGGCGGCCCGGTTTCGAGTGCTCCAATCAGAGGTAATGCGGGATCCAACTCGACGGAGATTTTCGATCAATGCCAGTCGGAGCATAATTGGGATGGCCCATAACTCCCCCAATGTCAGCGGGGTGATAGCCTGATAGGCCGTGACAAAGTGTCTCAGGCTTTCCGGATCAACCCGGCCATCGCCATGAGCAATGGCCTCAAGCACGACGTCATACACACGCGGCAATCCAGCGGAAGGGCCGGTGAGCAGGCGCGGCAATTCCCGGCTATATCCTTTGGGGAGATGCCGTTTGGCGGTGCGGATTTGTTCTTCAATCAGGTAAAAGTTATCGAAGATCCATTCCCCGGCAGGTGGAATGCGACGTTTGGCTTGAACGGCTTCCATCAAACGGGCGTGAACATCCATCAGGATGTCTTCATTTTCGGCCAGCCGGTTCAGCAACCGATCTGGGCCCGGAGCTGGATTGATGCGGTGCGATTTCGCCAAATGGTTGGCGTGCAGCTCCATCTGTTCCCGGCTGAACAATTCCGCACGCACCGGCACCTCAGAGCGCTCGGCTTTGGTCTCCACTTCAGTTCGGTAAACATACCTGGTCAAACGGAGCCGAAGTCGGTCAAATGCCGTTGGGCGTACCTTCACAAAAACTCTCCTTTGGTCAATCAGGTCCGGGTCCTGGTTCCCAAACGGCCTGATCCACCCAAACCATCTGGTGACGAGGCTTCAACGCTGGTCATGACATATTTCATCCACACGAGTTCAATCGTGTTCTGTCCCAGACCTGAAACGGATTTCATCTATATTGAGCAATCGTCGTGCCGTACCTGGAAGGAAGGAGAATCTGGAGTGTATGTAATACCAGTCAGTAGTCAGTAGTCAGTAGTCAGTAGTTCACTAAGTTTATTTGATTGAATTACTTGGCTGTTCTCTCATACGATCATTCCATTGCAAAATGGTATAATCGAATCTCAATGAGGAATCTGGCAATAGTCAATCCTGTAAAATAAACTGGAACTCAGGCGTGTGTGCAACTCATACAGCGGGAGGAGGTCAACCAGCCCGAGTGTACTGTTTCGGTACACTGTGGACACCACAAGGCGAGAGCTTTTCAGAACAAGGTTCAGCGGATCGTCTTGAAACGAAAAGTGAATACTCGTATCCGAGTCACATTTTTTACTGCCTTCGGCCCATTTATTTGAGCTTCAACCGTCAAACAGAGAATAGCTGTCCCTCAAACAGTCATTCTCTGTTTGGAAATGAAGATAGACCACAAACTCTGGAACCGGAATCCCCACGCTTCATCAGCGAACCTTTTGTGCCCGAACAATAAATCTGGTGGGGGCAGGCCCAATATAGTTAAAGGGATAACACGTCACCAGCGTCAAAACATCGCTGCCATCATTATTGAGCACTTCAATGGCATCTGGGGTGACCACTTTGGTGGAGTTCACCTTATACGAATAAGTCCCCGTCAGGGTCGTCAGTTGGATTTCATCATCCAACCGAATATGGCGCAGGCTGCTGAAAAATGTGTTGCGGTGGCCGGCAAGCGCGATGTTGCCGGGCTGACCCGGCAAGGGCGTCTTTGGAAAGTGCCCAACCGCTCTTTGGAGGGTACGTTCGGTAATCCCTTCCAAAATCATAACTTTCAAACCAATCCGGGTGACTTCCATTCGACCAATGACCGAACCTTCCGCAACGCGTGTGACGGGTATTTTCGGAACGGTCGGTGTCACAGAAGGCACCTTCGCTGGTGGCATCGCTGGCGGCGAAACCGGCGGTAAACCCACTGGCAGTACCGGCGGGGCAACCGTGGCTGGAGATTCTTTCCGGCGACTGAGTGCTTCGTCAAACCGCTGGGATTCTTCAGTTTGATAGATCCAGGCTGAGAACATCACCAGGCTGACATAACTGAGTATCAGTGTCCCCATCACCAGGCAGATATTCCGGCCCCATTTCAGAATCCATCCCAGTCGTGGCAGATGGATCATCATCCATTGAATTCCAAACATCGTCGTGGGTGCTCCGGGTGGAAAAAGGTTATGGTTTTAAAGGGGCTGAGTATCCGGCCCGCGTTCGGACCGAGAGATGTTCGTTTCCAGGTACATTGACCTTCACCTGAATGGCCCGGTACGTCCCGTCATACTTCAAATTGGTCGGGGCATAGGTCAGGCTGTACTGGTTGCGAATATCACGGGCGATGCGTTCACAAATCGGGAGGGCCTCTTTGACTGATTTGGCCAGAAATGCCTCGCCGCCTGTGGCTCTGGCAAGTTCTTTCAGCACCTTCGCGTTTCGATCTTTGTCGCTTTCGTCATAGATGCTAATGGTGTAAATGATCACTTCGGACTTTCCAGCCAGCGCCAGGATGTGAGCCAGGGTATGGGTGCTGGCATTGTCACCGCCATCGCTGATGGCAATCAGGACTTGTTTCTCCCGATTTCCTTTCTTCAAATGTTCAAACGCAACCGCCAGCCCGTCATAGAGTGCCGTCATGCCGTTGGTTACATTTTTGGAAAGGGCCGTTTCTAACTTGACCACGTTGTCTGTGAACGGAGTGTCCGGCGGAAGCCCAAATGAAACCCGCTCGTTAAAGTTGACCACAAAAATCTGATCACGGGGGTTGCTAGAGCGGGCAAACGCCAGGCCGGCGGCGATGACTTCGGTTCGCCGGGTGCGCATACTGCCACTATTGTCAACCACCAGCCCGACGGTCACCGAAACATCTTCATGGTGAAATGTATCAATTTGTTGCAGGATTCCGTCCTCAAATACCTGAAAATTTTCTTTTTCAAGCCCCGAAATAAACGCCTTTTTGTCATTTTGCACGCTCGCATGCACAACGACCAGATCAGTATTGATCTCGATGGCGTCCGGATCCTCCTGCGGTGCTTTCACCAGTTTGGATGGTGTGGGTGGCACCGGTTTATCGGGCTTTGGTTTGGCAAAGCTTGGGATAAACATCACGAAAAAAAGCACGATCAGACACTGGTTCAAGGTTTCCAATTTGATTAGTTTCATACGCTGATACCGAAAAAACACGGCTCACCATTGAGTCTACCAGTCTGCAGTCAGTCATCCGCCGTCAGTCGTTCACTCAGTTTATTTGATTGAACTATTTGACTATTTTCTGCTTCACTGCTTCCCCCTGGGATTGCCTGGTCCCAAACAACAGCAAAAAAACACCACTCACCAGCACCAGTCCTCCGAGTATGGGTGAAAGCGCCACCCGTTTCTGGGTTTCCCGAGTGGCATGAATTGGTCCAACATCCAGTATTTTTTCTTGACGGGTATAGCTAAACCCTTGAAAGACAAGGAACAGAACACCCGCCAGCACCAGTACCATTCCGAGTACAGCCGTTGATTTCATAATTTTCCTCTGTCTCAGAGAAACTCTGGTGATTCAACCAAATCGGATGAATTCCCAGAGTTTCCTCATCATAAGGTGAGCAAGTTAACGTCAGACGCCAAAGCGTTTGGCCGCCAGGAGCAATCCAAAGCCGGCACCGAGTGACAGGAAGCCAATCAGGGCAAAGAGTGGCAACTGACTGGCGGTTTGAGGTAAGCGATTGGTTGATTCGCCAGTGTCAATAGTTGAAGCGACCTGGGTATCGCGTTTTTCGACCACATACTCAGTTTCTTCACCGGTCGGCTGGACTGATTTGAGCGGCGCCGTTCGCAGGGCGACGATGGGTTCGTCAGTTTCAGATTTGGCGTCGGCCTTGATAACAGGCTCCAGTTCGACGGGCATCGCCAGCACTGGCTGACGGGTTACCCTGGCTAACTCATACGCCCTGGTCTTGGGATACACAAACTCTTCACCCCAATTGGCGCCGGGGTAAAACCAGGCGCGGATGGCTTCGGGTGCGCCAGCCGCTCGTTCCCCAAAGGTGATGACCGTTTTATCGGTTGACTCTAACCGGTAATTGGGGATGGCCAGAATCGTTGCAAAGAGATGGTTCTGATCTTCATTGAAAATCTGAACGATGTGACGGTCAGATTGTGAGTCCATCAGCAAAAAAACATAGGTGCCGGCAGGCAGGATAATGCCGCCCGGAACCTCGATTGGCTGACTGAAGGTCAATACAGTTTTCTTATTCCACGTATCAGCCTGGGCGCTGGATGAAAACATCAGTGCTGCAAGGCCGAAACAAAGAATAATCAGGGTAATTGTAAAACGTTTCATAGGTTCCTCAGTTTTTGTTGTATTTGCCGCTACGATGGAACTTCCACAGTAATGCGTATTTACGGAAATGAAGTTTCTGGTACTGTGCGGTCCAATAGTGGAGAGCGACTGTACTTTGCCCAGTCAGGGCAATTGTAATACCATTGTGAAATAAATTTACTGTACCAAAATATTGGGGGATGAACTGTTCTTTGTCACCTGGTCATCCGATAAGACCGTGGGCTGCGCACCACGGCTATTACACGACGACCCTCCGGGCCTGAAATCCGTGGGCTGCGCACCACGGCTATTACACGACGACCCTCCGGGCCTGAAATCCTTATCCTTTCCCCTTGTCCCCTTGTCCCCTTGTCCCCTTGTCACTGTGTCTTTCCTGTTGTCAGGCGAGTGATTCCAGATAGGAGGTGAGTTTATCTTCCTTGATAACAAGAAAATGGTCGGCGTTGAGTTCGATCAGGCCCATATTTTTAAATCGCTGCATAAAAACACTGACCCTGGGTCGAGTTGTCCCAACCATTTCCGACAACTCTTCGTGCGAAATTTTAAGTTCAATCCGGATGCTGCGCGGGTCTTTTTTTCCAAGTGTACGAGCCAGTTGGAGGAGGGTCTTTCCTAATCGTTGTTCGCTGTCCACGGTGACCAGATTGGCGATCATCTGCTGCTGGTCGGCAATCCGGGCTGCCAGGTAGCGGATAAAACCCTCGCCGAGTGAATCCCGGCCTAAGCGGGCCAGAAACTGCGTGCTTGGAATTTGTTTAAGGATGGTTATCCCCATGGCGGTTGCCGTTTCCAACCGGTGACCGACCCCAGAAAGGCTCAACTCCCCGAAAATATCTCCGGTGGTATGGATCGCCAGAAGGCATTCTTTTCCTTCCGGTGAAACCATCAACAACTTGACCTGTCCACTGACGATAAAATACACCATTTCGTCATTGTCGCCGCAGGTGTAAATATGACTATTTTTTTTCACTTTGATTGAGCGGGTGTGAAGGGTTTCATCCTGGAGCGATTCCTGCATTTGTTGCTTGAACCGGATGGTATAAGGATTTTCTTGAATCATACGTGTGCCCTCTTTAGAGGTAAACTGAGCGAGAGACAGCAACTGAATCCCTCAGGAAAATAACGACCGGACAAATGTTTGACTACCAATATACAAAGGTCAAAGGAAATTTCAATACATCTGAAATGTCTCTGAAGCTGGCATCCGTGGTTTTGGAAACGGATGCCCGCCATCTGAACGTCGAGGTTTATCGGTGGACGAGGTCGCTTCCTGCCGCCACCAGCTCGCGCTCGATCAATTCTTTATCGGCAGCGGAGTGCGGCATCACACTCATTAAGATACCACCTGGATTGGCATTCTGGTTATTGGTATTGACCAGGTCTCGTGGAATTCGGGCCCCGACGGCCAATCCAATCAAGCCTCCGATCAAACCACCCGCCCCAGCCCCAGCAAAGGCCGCCACGACAGGTCCGGCGATAATGACGCCGGTGCCGGGGAGCATCACCATCGTGCCAACCGTTAAAATCGCGGCCACGATGGCCCCAGTGGCGCCGCCGATTGCCCCGCCCAGGCCAGCCCCTTCCAACGCTTTATTGCCCAACGTGTAACGGCTGGAATTGGCCAGGGTATTGGTCTTGCTCAGATTGCTTACTCCATGCGTCGTCATGATGTTGATATCTTTGGCGGTGTAATCAAGCCGGGCCAGGATGTCCATGGCGTGCCGGGCGTGATCGTGATCCCGGAAAAATCCGGTAACCATTGAAGTTCCATTAGTGGTTGTGATGGGTGCGGTGTATGCCATTGGGTTCTCCTCTTTATTTGAAATGATGATGATACAACTGTATCCAAAGCGGTGAAGCCGGGTTGGATTGGTTTATATTTTCTTTGTTACGAGCCGGTTTTGAACGCTTTTCACGCCTTCTACCGTTCTTGAAAACGCTTCGGCCTTTGCCTTCTCACTGGTATTGGGGATCTCTCCCGTGAGAATGACATTGCCGGCGACCACCTGTACTTCGATTCCGACCCCGCCGGCGACCACCAGGTGCGCCTTAATTTTATTCGAGATCGTCTGGTCATTGGTTGAATCAACGGGTTGAACCAGTTCCGATGTTGTATCGGCAATGTGTTCAATCGCATTCCCAAGTTTTTCATCGGCATTGGTGGCACCGATTGACTCGGAATCAATGGTAATACTGTTGATCACCCGTTTCACATGATCGGTTTTTGAAGCCACTTCTTCAGCTCTGGTTTTTTCCGTTAAGGTCGGAACCGTTCCGCTCAGAGTGACCACGCCATTGGTGGTTTGCACTCCAATTTTTAACGCACTGGTATCGGCATTGACCAGTAACTTGCTTTTGACGGTGGTGGTTAAAGTCGAATCATCAATTTCCTGACTGGTACACCCAAAAAGGGTTAAGCTTGAGGCCAGGATAAATGTCGGCAGCAATTTGGATTTCATGTCACTGTTTCCCTTCGTGAGGTCAATGTGTGGTTTATGCCGTGGATGACAAAAAAGTAATACCAGTTTGTAATCAGTAGCCAGCAGTCAGTAGCTTGCTAAGTTTATTTAAATGAATAACTTGACTGTTTTTCTAATCCGATTGCTTCATTCCAATATTCTTCGTTTTGCTCAGCGGGTCTTCAATAGTAAAACGCCTCGGGGGGTTCCCATTTGATTGTCTGAGATAACTTATCTTAGGGCAATCCACGTGCCAGCAAATGACAGTCCTCGGAATAAACTATTATTCCTCAGGTGAATCCAATTTAAATACAATAATTTTAATGATTTACAGCGAGTAGACGTCAGACTGAAGCGGGGAAAAAAGGAGAGATTCTCTGGATACTGGGAAGGTGGTTTTGTATGCAAATCATACACTTTACCTGAGGAGGCTGACTGAATTGCTGACACCGATGAAGTTTTTGAAAGGTTATTTTTGAGAGCGATGTGCACCGGAATCGGCTGATTGGCGATATCTGGTCTCCAGTTTTTCTTTGGTTGACAGCAGATTCTGCCTGACACCGGTCAGCATTTTCCCTTCCACAATTGATCGCCGCAGGCCGCTAAACAGGCCCCGGAGCTGGTTGGTTCGCGAGCGGTTGAGATAAATCAGGTAGGACAAGGGTTGATTCCCTCCGCCCAGTTCCTCGACAAATACGGTCAAGGCAAGCGACGAGTCAAAATAGTGGCTGGCATAGAGTTGCTTGGAACTGATGATCACGTGCGTGGCGCCCTGGCGTTTGACGGTCAAGATGGTCATATGCGTGAGGCTGATCACGGGTTTGAGCCCAAATGATTCCTTGGACCAGTAAATAAGATTTTCCACATTCTCAAGCTGGCCGGCTGGGTACTTTTCAAGGTATGTCTGGAACTCCGGCGCATATTCGGCAAGATAGGGTGAGGCAGCGATGAGCGAGTGAAACTCTTCGGCCAGGCTCAGGGCATGCTTTTGGTCGTGATACTCAGCCAGTGCCTGATAGCCGCCGGAAAGGTACGCGGTGACGTACTTTAGCAGAATTTCGCGAGTGAGTTTCGTTACCTGGTTTCCAACATCTCGCCGAGACCAGTCAATTTCTCGCTGGAACCGTTCGATTTCCGCAGCCGGAAATCTGAGGTCACAATCGCCAACCCGGCATTTTTTCAGGTCCGCAATGTCACTGGCGTCAACGGTCAACCCGGCGAGGTCGTCAAGACGTGGCGGGTCAGAGAATTTCCCGATTTGAAGAATACTTTCATTCTTTTTGTACTCGACAATGTCGCGCACTTTTTTCACAAAATAATCTTTTGGAACATCAAGTCGAACAACGCCAAACACGGCCAGCTCACGCTTATTGGTCGGAGCCACCAGCTTGGAAACGACTTCTCCACGTTTCATTTTGGCCAGTTCGGCTTTTGAAAGATGGATGTACTTTTCCAGAAATGTTTCGGGTTCGCGGACAGATGTTTGTGCCCCAGTCGTCGCGACGACCAATAAAATGAAAGAGAGGGCTGTGCAGAAGGCACAGACTTGAATCGGAACGTGTCTGGTCATCATTGCTTCCTCCAGTGCCTGCTGGGTCAGTGACGGTGGACTTGCGTGCGCGTGGGCGGCATCGTATTGCCGGATGCTGATTTGAGCCTGACTGGCGAGTCTTTACCACTGTGTTACACAGTGAATTTCTTCTGTTTTTCTCAGCCTAAAATCACGAGGTGGTTTTTTCACCTTTGTATATAGTCCATCCTTGGGAACGATACAAGTACAGCCTACAAGGTTGAGGAAAAGCTGCCACGTCAGGTCCGGCAAGGCGGGTGAAAAGGGTTCGCTATTGTACAGAATCGTACCCTGGAAAGGTTTAGGGTTGGAGCCATGAACATTCACAGCACTTCTCGGGTTGAGTGTAATGACCGATTAGCCTGGGGAGTTTCCCGTGGCCTTGACGCGAAGTTCATGGTCACGGGACACATTAAAGTACTCAGTTCGTACAGATTGGAAAGACAGCCCGGGATTTGCTGAAAAATAGTTGGCTGATCATTGCAAATGGTTCAGCCAGGCAAGGCAGACACCCTATGAACTTTATTACATTGATTTTATCTGGTTTGATTATCGGAGTACTTGCCAAGCTCCTGATGCCGGGTCGGGATCCAGGTGGATTCATTATGACGATCCTGCTGGGAATTGCGGGCATGTTTATGGGCAGTTTCATTGGACGGATGATTGGATTCTACAAACCTGGAGAAGCTGCCGGATGGATTGTGTCAATCCTGGGAGCACTGGTGCTTCTGGTGATCTATCACGTATTTTTTTCCCCAAGCCGTAGGAATTATTCCTGAGCAGATGGACCAGGTTAGTTGTAATTCCGTTGTGGAAAGGTCGGGTTTTGCCTATCCGGGTGGGAACTGTCAACCCCAGGCGACCTTTCCGCAACGGAGTTTTTCAAGCCTTCAGTTACATTCCTGACGACGCCTTTCCCGCTACAGAGAACCTTCCGTCAATTTCCGAAAATGATAGCCCATTGCCGCCAGCCGCATCGCCTGGGGCAGTTTTTCGCGATGCTCGGTAAAGACGTGATAAAAGTACTGCCAGAATGCCCAGCGCTCGTTTTCACGGACCCCAAGCTTGAAGACGACTCTGGTAAATGCGGCAAAATCCTTGAAAAAATCAGTCTGGAGTCTGGGTTCGTTGAGTGGTACACGTTTGAGACAATCCAGAGCGCGGCTGTAGTATTCGCCCGGCTGGTAAATGGTGGCCATAATGGACTTGTATCCTTCAATCAGTCGAGTCGGGTCCATCTTCGGCATAAAGTTGAGCGCATAGCTCGTATTATCGCCGGTGCTTTCCATCAACAACCGACCTTCCTGTTTGAGCCGTCGCCAGAGTTGCGTTTCCGGCAGGGCATTGAGCAACCCAACCATTGCCAGCGGGATGGCACTTTCACGGATAAACTGAATTTGGCGCTCAAAAATATCCACTGGATCATTGTCAAACCCGACGATAAACCCGGCCATGACTTCCATCCCATAACTCTGGATTTTGTTGACCGAGTCAAGCAGGCTCCGGCGGAGGTTCTGGCCTTTGTGGGCTTCTTTCAGGCTGGCTTCCACTGGCGTTTCAATCCCCAGGAAGACCCGGCGGAACCCCGCCCGGCGCATTCCATCCAGCAAGTCATCATCTTCGGCCAGATTGACGCTTGCCTCGGTAATGAGTTCAAACGGATAGTTGTGGCGAGCTTGCCACTCCGCGAGTGCCGGGACGAGTTTCTTGACGTTGCGTTTGTTGCCAATAAAGTTGTCATCCACGACAAAGACGGTTCCGGTCCAGCCGACATCTCTG
Organism: Acidobacteriota bacterium; assembly: GCA_016208495.1. Taxonomy (NCBI): domain Bacteria; kingdom Pseudomonadati; phylum Acidobacteriota; species Acidobacteriota bacterium. The sequence goes on from JACQXX010000099.1 coordinate 46,156, forward strand.
AGCGCATCAAATTCAGCCAGAATCTGGTCGTTGCTTTTGGTTCGCGGAATGCGGCCATAAATCTCAATGATGTCGCAAAACTCGCATTGAAACGGGCAGCCACGCGAATACTGAACCGACATGGCGCTATAGCGGTTGAGGTTGGCCAATCCGAAATCAGGAATGGGCGCCGTCGAAAGTGCCGGGCGTTCCGTTGCCTGATAGAGTCGCCGGGCGTCTCCGCGCTCAAGGTCACGCACCAGTTCCGGCATAATGGATTCGGCTTCACCCAGAACCAGGTGGTCCGCCTGGGGCAGGTCCTCGGTGCTGGTGGTAATGTACGGCCCTCCGACCACAACCCGCTTGCCCAATGCCTTGCACTGGCCAACCACGCGCCGCAACGCATCTTTTTGCACCAGCATGGCACTGGCCAGAACGACATCGGCCCATTTCAGGTCGGCAACCTTTAATGATTGGACATTTAAATCAACCAGCCGGCGTTCCCAGGATGGAGGCAACATTGATGAAATGGTCAACAAGCCAAGCGGTGGAAAGGCAGCTCGTTTTCTTTCAAAGGGGAGTGCATGGCGAAAACTCCAGTACGTGTCAGGGAATTCGGGATAGATCAACAGCGCTTTCATAGCAGATGTATCGGCGGGAAACCTCTTGCCTCACGCCGCTCCTTTCTTATGTAATACCATTTTGGAATGAAGTCCTCTTATTCCAGCGAGGCTAAACTATTGAAAAAATTGTATTTCCCTTAGCCCTTAGCCCGATACCCTCAGCCCAAAATGGTATAAATTGGTGCCGGGGCAGGTTGCCTTCAACGGCTTCCATAAACCGAACATACAATTTTCTCCAACTGACTGAGACTTCGTCGGAGCTTGATATTGTTGTGATGAATAAAAGCCGGAGGCTCATTGGCCTGGATTTCTTCCAGGAGTGGCAGGCAGATTTCAATCTGGTCAATGAGTGTATGCAGGCTGGAAACTTCTTTTTGGAGGATGAACAGGTGTGGTTCCAATCCCTCTGAAATTTCATCGGGATCAAGTCGTTCGATTTCCCGCAACAGGTCAATTTCGAGGAACACCAGGTTTTTCCTCAGAATTTCCAGGTCCTGATGAAGTCGGCGGCACATGGGATTTGCCCAGTTTTGACGAACCACGGCAAAGGTGGTCACGGTTTGCCGGCCATTGGTTGAGTTCCTGACCGGCCACGTCGCAATCAACGTGGGAAGTCGGTCTAAATACTCTTCGAGTCGCAGGGTATCAAAGTACACGGATTGCAAGTTTTGCAGCAGGCTCATATCATCCCCCTTTGTCACCCTGAGATTTCCGCTCCAGGAAGCTTTAACCTACAGTGAATCGCCACACCCAACGGGTGGTATGCAAAATGATCTTTGGCCTTATTGGATTTAAAAATTTTTTTGATTCTGGGAAGGTCGAAATTACAGAAATTATTCAAGAATAAAGGTTTTATTTCCAATGTGTTCCGTGCATCCGGTTGTAACTTCTTCTAAAAATGTGTGACTCTCACCCCCTGGTAAGAGTTAGCGGACAATCAGACACGTTCAATCAGTTGACACACCTCTACCTGTTTTGTGCCGGGATAGTGCATCCGTATGATAGAAAAGGCTGTTCAATTTTGAACAATGTGTCAAAAACATCCCCGCCAAATTCCAGATTTTGAAATCTGGCGGCGGTGGATAAAAGGCTAGAGCTGGCCTCCTACTCAACGACTGGCTCCATCCCGTTTCGTTCCAGGAGATAGCGTAAACTTCGTGCCACCAGATGATAACTCTGTTTGGTGTAGCCGCCGCTCAATGTCATTACAAAGGGTAAATTCGCAGCCATCAACGTGTTAAACACGAACCCAGTTCCTTGAGCACTCGCGGCAGATACTCCATCACAATTCCGGTATAGACCCCATCAGCCGTATTGGTTTGGATCGGAAAATGAAAATTGATTCGCTTTTTGGCTTCGATATCGCCAGGGTAGATGTCTTCATTGTAGACATCAAAAATGAACACATTCTGAAACGCCAGTTGTCTGCAAATGCGTTCAATCCCATTTCCCTGATGGGCATCCAGGTCAAGAATCAGGATTTTGTCTTCCGGGCTCAACTGTTTAGTGCGGTGCAGCTCCGCAATCGCAATCGGAATGTCGGCATAAATGCAAAAACCCTCTCCCCTCCCGCGACTCGCATGGTGATAGCCACCCGCCAGATTGACGCCAATTCCGTGCGCCAGGGCTTCCTGAGTAGCCAGCATCGTGCCTCGAACCGCATACCGCATGGATTTGAGAATTTTCGAATCCAAAACCATCGCCGGAATGGCCGACACAAACGGCAATTCCAGCGCCCGGGCAATGTAGATTGAGCTTTCCA
>JACQXX010000100.1 GCA_016208495.1 Acidobacteriota bacterium
GTTCGGCTTTTCCTCCTTCCCGCTCTTCCTGCTTCCTCTTCCTTTCGCCTCCTTTGCCTTCTTCTTCTCTTTGTTCTTCCGCCTTCACCTGGACTTCTCTTTCTGAATTGACCTTTTTTTATTCAAACAAAGAATTGCTGTACGACCGCTTCATTCCAAAATGGTATTACCAACCAGTATCAGAGGTTTTTGAATGGTTGACTGGGCTCCTGACGTGGATAGTTGGTCGGAAAAGCTCGGTTCCACAGCCATTCGTAAGCGGCTTCGGGAAGTTCCTCCTTGAGTTGAAAATTGTAGATTTTATTGGGACCGCCGAATTGAGGTTCAAACGTGGTGAAGGAGAGTTGAAACCGGTTTGGTCGGGTGACATCCTGAAGGTCTCGATACCCCCACGCCCGCGAGTGAGTTGAATCCTCCGGGGATTCAAATACAAATTGGTCCGAATACATTTTCAGGACCCCTTCACAGCCACCGAAACGATGCAGGTGTTTAACCGGAATTTGATAGACCGGCAGGGTCGGGCCTGCCTCCCACAGATTCGTGACCACCAGCCGTTTGGCGTTTGCCCGCAGGAGCCCAACCGTATCGAGCGGGATGTCGGAATCCACAAACCGAAAGCGGAAGACACGGTCACGCCCGGCATACCATTTCTGGTCTTCATAGGTGACCAGGACCAATATTCTCGGTGACTGGATGTAAATTTCGCGAAGGTCTTCATACCGCCAAACCCTGGAATCATTGACTTCTTTCAGCACTTTGGATTGGTAGGAAATCCCGTCGGATGTGATCGTCAAGCGACCAGTTTGGTTTTTCAGAAAATGCTGATGCTCCACGGCAAAACCAGGTTCTGGTTTTTGGACCTGCGACTGGTTTTGAAATCCGAACAGAAAACTGGCCAAAATGAGAAGAATGCACATAAAACTCCTTACCGGGTGCGAACCGTGATGCCTCTTCGTTGGAATGATACAGGTTGATTTCGACCAAGGGTGATCGCGGCCAGCACGGCGGGAACGTAGCTTTTGGTTTCATCTGGCAACAGGCCACGGCGGCTTAATTCCCAAAAATCACGGGCGCCGCTCTGGCGTTGCAAGCGCAGGATCCGGTGCTCACCGGCATTGTAAGCAGCCAGGGCGAGCGGCCAGTCCCGGAAGATTCCAAACAAATCCCGCAAATATCGAGCTGCGGCACGGGTTGATTTTTCGGGGTCATGGCGTTCGTCCACATCCCCGATTTGACGCAGGCCATAGCGTTCCCCAGTCCCTTTCATAAACTGCCAGATACCCGCTGCCCCGGCGCTGGAACGGGCAAAAGGGTTGTAGGCGCTTTCGACCAGGCCGAGAAAAATCAACTCCTCCGGTATGCCCTCCTCGTGGAAAACCTGTCGCATCATGGGTTCATACTCTTTCAAGCGGGAAAAAGCAGTCTTAAACCCTTGACCTTTGAAAAATTTGACGGACCTGGTCACCTGCGTTTGTCCAGGTTGGGAAAGTTCAAGTCTGGTACCTGGGGCAGGACTGTTGACCCCTTTGAGTTCGGCCACGTGACGGGACAGTTCGAGAAACGTCACGTGAATGGTCGGTTCGTAAAACGCGGCTTCATCCGATTCAAGCAGTGCCTGCCGGGCTTTTTCAAAGACAGCCTCTGCTTCCATCTGTTTTCCTTGCTTGAGCAGGGTTTCGCCATTCCGGAAAGCCGACTCGGCCAGCATCTGCAACTCTGCGAGACGGGCTTTCCGCTCGGTTTGCCGGTACAGGTCATCGAGCAAAATTTCCACCGTGCCCGGAAGGGCGGTCCGCTGGGTCTGGGTCAAGGCTGGTTGGGCGGAGGTCCGGGGTTCACTGGTTTGGGCCTGACACCCCAGAACCATTCCCAGCAGTGTAAGACAAAAGACGGGTACCTGACCGATGGCGACTGAAAAATGGTGATTACCAGTACCATGTTTCATAACAAACTCTTCAACTCTTATACCATTTTGGAATGGCATCCTCGTATTAGCAAACAGCTAAATTATTGAAAAAATTGCATTTTCCTGAACCATGAATCCGATCCCATGAACCCTAATTGGTATTAGCTGATGACTGAGGTTGGGGCTGGTTCGTGGTCAGGTTGGTGAATCCCGGCGGCTTCTTTTCTCACGTGGAAATACCAACGCCAGACCTCGTAAATCGCCGGGTACACCACCAATTCCAAAAGAAATGAAGTCAGCATCCCGCCCACCAGCGGCACGGCAATTCGTTTCATGGTGTCGGATCCGGTGCCGGTGGCCCACAACACCGGCAGCAGGCCGATGTAATCAACCATGACAGTCATTAACTTAGGCCGAAGGCGTTTGACGGCGCCTTCCACAATTGCCTGATGGAGTTGGTCACGGGTGTTGAGCTTTCCCTGGGATTTGGCCTCTTCATATGCCAGGTCCAGATAGAGCAACATAAAGACCCCGGTTTCGGCATCTACCCCCAACAACGCGATTAATCCGACCCACACGGCAATACTGACGTTGTAATCGAGGAAATAGAGCAACCAAATCGCTCCAATCGCTGAAAACGGCACCGCCAACAACACAATGGACGTCTTTACCAGCGACTGCGTGTTCAAATACAGAAGCAAAACAATCACCAGGAGGGTGATCGGAATAACCAACAACAATCGGTTGGCAACCCGCTCCATGCTCTCATATTGGCCGCTCCAGGTCAGAGTGTAGCCGGGGGGAATCTGGACGCCGGCACGCACGGCTTCCTTGGCGTCGGTGACAAATCCACCGACATCCCGACCGGCCACATCCACATACACATAACCGCTCAATCTCCCGTTTTCATTCCGAATCATGCCTGGCCCGGTGACGATTTTCAGATCGGCTAACTGTTCCAGTGGAATCTGGGGGCCGCCCATGGTGGGGACCCGAATGCGCCGCAGATCGGCCAGCGTGCTGCGGTAATCCCGAAAATTTCGGACATTGATCGGATATCGTTCACGACCTTCGATGGTGGTGGAGACAGATTCCCCGCCGATGGCAGACATGATCACCATCTCTACCTGTGCCACAGTCAAACCGTAGCGCGCCAATTCGGTACGTTTCACCTCAAAATCAATAAAATATCCCCCGGCGGTGCGTTCGGCATACACACTCGCTGTTCCCCTCACCGGGCGCAAAGCCGCTTCAATCTGTTGGCCAAGGTGCTCAATGACAGTTAAATCCGGTCCCAGAATTTTGATGCCCACCGGAGTCCGGACCCCAGTGGTCAGCATGTCAATCCGCGCTTTGATAGGCATCGTCCAGGCATTCACGGTTCCAGGAATTTGGAGCGCTTCATTGAGTCCGCCGGTCCCGTAAATCAACTCCTGGGTGCTTTGGTGGTCCGGCCAGGCGCGGCGCAACCAATTCTGTAACCACTCCGGTGCCCAGGCAGAGTACCAGCGGGGGATTTTCGGCCATTCGGAAGCCGGTTTCAGCACAATCACCGTTTCCATCATTGAGAAAGGGGCTGGGTCGGTGGCGGTTTCAGCGCGCCCTGCTTTGCCATGCACCGTTTTCACTTCTGGGAAGGATTTGATGATCCGGTCCTGAATCTGGAGCAGCCGTTGGGCCTCGGTGATTGAAATGCCAGGCAGTGTTGTGGGCATGTAGAGCAAGGTGCCTTCATCCAGAGGTGGCATAAATTCTGATCCCAATCGGAAATAAATCGGAAGGGTCAGAGCCACTACCAGGACTGCTCCAAGAATGGTCAGCCATTGATGTCGGAGAACCCATTCCACCACTGGTTGGTACAGGCGCATCAACCACCGGCTCAACGGGTGCTGCTCTTCGCTATAAATTTTTCCAACCAGCACCGCATTCACTATCGAACTCACCCATCGTGGCCGAAATCGGAACCGGTCGGTGCGAATCAACAGCACCGCGATGGCCGGAACCAGGGTGACTGACAGGATAGCCGCCATCACCATTGACAGGTTTTTGGTAAACGCCAGGGGCTTGAACAACCTGCCTTCCTGGGCTTCGAGAGCAATGATGGGCAGAAATGAAATGCCGATCACCAACAATGAATAGAAACTCGGTGCACCAACCTCTTTTGCAGCGTGAATAATAACGGTATGCCGCGGGGTGGGTCGCCCTTGGGCCTCCCATTCCTCCAATTTTTTATGGATTTGTTCGACCACGACGATGGCCGCATCCACCATGGCTCCGACCGCAATCGCAATCCCTGAGATGGACATGATGTTGGCGGTGACGCCCAGATATTCCATTGGGATGAAGGCGATGACCACCGCCACGCAAATCGTGATCACGGGAATCAGGGCGCTCGGCACGTGGAGCAAAAAGATGAGAATAATCAGGCTGACCACGGTCAGTTCCTCGATCAGGGTCTCTTTGAGGGTGTCAATCGAACGCCGAATGAGTTCGGATCGGTCATAGGTGGTCACCACGGTTACCCCCGGCGGCAAACTGGCTTCGATTGCCGCCAATTTGGCTTTGACGCCAGCGATCACATTCAGTGCATTTTCTCCTACCCGCATAATGACGATGGCACCTGCGGCTTCGCCTTCGCCATTGAATTCCCCGACCCCACGCCGCAAATCAGGCCCCAGAACCACCTTCCCCAGTTGTTTTATCAGGACCGGAGTGCCGGTTTCGCGGTTGACGGCCACAACCAGTTGTTCAATATCGGCTTTGGACCGAATGTACCCTCGTCCACGGACCATATATTCCCGCCCGGAAAATTCGACCAGGCGTCCACCGACTTCGTTATTCCCCTGACGAACCGTTTCAATGACCTTGTCAATTGGTATCTGATAGGCCGTCAGCGCATTGGGATCGAGATTAACCTGGTACTGCCGTATAAATCCGCCGAGAGGGGATACTTCTGCCACACCCGGAACGGATTGTAATTCATAGCGCAACTGCCAGTCCTGCAAGGATCGCAGGTCGGCCAGGTTGCGCTTGCCGGTTTGATCTACCAGCACATACTGATAAACCCACCCGACCGCGGTTTCGTCCCGGGCCAGTTCGACTGACACTCCTTCCGGCAGTTTAGGCAAGATGTTGTTGAGATATTCCAGGGTGCGTGACCGCGCCCAGTAAATGTCGGTGCCTTCCTCAAAGACAATGTAGACATAGGAAAAACCGAAATCGGAAAACCCCCGGATGTCTTTCACCTTGGGTACGCCCAGCATGGACCGAATAATCGGGTAAGTTACCTGATCTTCAATAATGTTTGGGCTGCGGTCCCACCGTGAGAACACAATCACCTGGGTATCTGATAGGTCAGGGATGGCATCCAGCGGGATGTTACGCATGGATCGGATGCCCATCACTATCGTCACGGCCACTATCAACAACACCAGCGCTTTGTTGTATGCACACCACTCAATGAGCCGGTCAATCATATCCGCCTCCTTGATGTCATCCTGTACCACCCCGACTTTGAATGTGAAAGCGTGGGGTTTGGGAAAAGGTCAATATTGTGAATGGTCGGGGGAAGTCGAGCCGGTTTTCTGATTTGGTTTTCCATCTGACGGCTCGGCCTTTCCGTGTCCGGAATGGCCCGAACCGGCCATTCCCTGCAGGGCTGACTTGAGGCGGCTTTCCGAATCAATCAAAAAATTGCCTGAGGTGACGATTCGTTCACCGACTTTCAATCCGCTTAATACAATGTACCGGCCAGCTACATTTGTTCCCAACCGCACGCTACGTGGCTCAAAGTAGCCGCCGTCGAGTGCCACAAATACGGTTTGCTCGCTCCCGGAATCCAGCACCGCCTCTTCGGGAATGGAAAGCTGGGTGCCGTACCCAACCTCAAGTTCGACGTTGGCGTACATATCGGGCTTCAACTTGAAGTGGGGATTCTGGAATTCAATCCTGACTTTGAGCGTCCGGGTCAAATTGTCGAGTTGCGGATAAATGTAATTCACCTTGCCGCGAAAGGTTTCACCTGGGAAGGCTGAAAAGGTCACCGTGGCGGACTGACCCAGTTTGATGGAGGGAATTTCGTACTCGTAAATATCAGCCAGCACCCAAATGCGGGACAGGTCAGCCAGGGTGTAGAGTTCCATTTCAGGTGTCACCTTCTGTTGTTCAAAGGCATTTTTAGTCAGGATGAAACCATCGTTGGGCGCATAAATCATCAGTGATTTCAGCGGTTCACCTCGCGCCTCGATTTGTTTGATGTCAGCTTCCGGAATATCCCACAACTGCAATCGTTTGCGGCTGGCTTCCACGAGTGCGTTCGTACTGGCGGCAATTTCTGGATAGGGGCTGTCACCGAGGTGTTTACGAGCTTTGAGCGCGAGCAGGTACTCTTGCTGGGTCGAGACCAGATCGGGGCTATAGAGGCTGACGAGCGGTTGGCCTTTGGTAATGAGTTTACCGGTAAAATCAACATAAATCTGTTCAATCCAACCGTCAATTTTGGTGTGGACATGTGTAATTTTGGTTTCGTCATAGGCTACCCTTCCGACCGCTCGAATGGTATGACCCAGGGCACTTGACGTCACCTCATCATAGGTGACCCCGATAAGTTGTTGTTTGGCCGGGTTGATTTTTACGGTGCCTGGAGGCATCTCCGGTGATGTGCCATCCTGGGCGTATACCGGTACCAAATCCATTCCATCCGGCGCTTTACCGGGTTTGTCCGAACGATTTGACGGGTTCATGGGGTCTTGCCAGTAGAGAATTTTTCGCTCGCCGGCAGGTCCTGAATTTGCACTTGAAGGGGTTGCAACTTTGATGAGCGTCATATTGCAAATCGGGCATTCGCCAGGTTTGGGCGAGGTGTACTGCGGGTGCATCGGGCAGGTATATAATTCGGCGACTGACTTCTGGAGCACGGGTTGGATTCCGAAATATCGGCCCACCGGGCCATCTCGAAGCTCTCGACGATAGATGTACCCAGCCACCACCACCACCAGGACCAGCCACCAAACCCACCGGCGTGTGGCTCGTCGCACTGGACGAATAACAGGCAGGGGCTGGGTTGGCGGGAGAGGTGGTTCAGTCGGGAGCGATTCCAGCGGGTCAGGAGGCAACTGCGGTTCCATAGTCAGGTTCCTTTCACCGAATCAATTCGACTCCAAGGAGCGGTTCCAAGGCAGCCAGGGCTTTGGCCTGATTGGCGACCTGTTCGTAATAATTAAGTTGGTAGGTTTGGAGCGTCAGTAAACCGTCCAGCAGGGTTAAAAAATCCACTTTCCCAACTTCATACCCGGCAATGGCGGATTCCAACGAAAGGGTTGATTGGGGAATGATGGTGGTGCCGTACAGGGTGGTCAATTTCCGGGCGGTGGTAACGGCCAGATGCTGTTCCTTGAGCTTGAAGAAAACCAGCGACGACAGGGTTTCCAATCGTTTTTGCTCCATGGCCGTGGCCGCTGCCGCCTCGGCGAGGGCTGGCCGTTGCTTTCTCCAAAAATAAAGCGGGAGTTTCAGACCCAGGCTGATGCCGTACATTTCCGGCAATTTGGGGCGATGGTAATAGATAAATCCGATACTGAAATCAGGATAAAACTCCTTTTGCGCCAGTTGGAACCCGTATCGCTCGCGGTCGATACGGCGTTTTTGGGCCTTGAACTCTGGATAGTTGGCGAGCGCCAGGTCCTTCATTTGGACCAGCGTCAATGTGAGCATCGGGGGTTGAAGTTCGGCGGGAAGCCCAAGTTCTGCCTCCGGGTCGCGGAATCGTAGCTGGTTCAGGGTGGCTTCCACGGTCAGGCGTCGTTGTTCCAAAATCGCCAGTTGGTCAATCAGTTTGGCGATTTCGACCTGGGCCTTGAAGACATCCTGCTGGATCCCTTTCCCAACCGAATACCGGGCTTCAGAAATCCGGGTGAATTTTTCAAGCAGGTCTTTGTTTTTTGTAATGATTTCAGTGGATTTGTACAAATACCACCATTCAATATAGGCACTTTTAACTTCGGCAGTCAGATTGAGCCGTGTCTGCTCGTACTTCCACCATTCCGTATCGGCCTCGACCGAAGCCATTTTGGCCTTGAGATCGAGTTTTCCGGGAAAAGGGAACTCCTGGCTGAAATTGAGCATTCGAGCACTGGCGGGGTCTTCGGATTGAAGGTCGAACGATGGCAACGGGTTGATGTTTCCAGCGTAACTGTAGGTCACTATTGGTTCCGGCAAAGCTTTCGCCTGCGGCACCCGTGCTCGCATCCGATCAAAATTGCGGGCCATGGATTGGATTTCAGGGTTGTGCTCCAACGAGTCCGCTACCAGGTCACGCAGTAGCACCAGTGACGGCTGAGGTGCGGAGGCTGGTGGTATTGGTGTTTGCTGGGCACCCACCGGAACCCACCAGCCATCGCAGACCAGCCACACCACCAGCCACCCAGCCAGGGACATACTTCCCGTAGGGTTTTTAGAGCCAGGCTTGAACCATTTCATAAGGCCCCCTGCAACTATTAATGCGAATTAAGAGTTGAAAAAATAAGCGGATTTGAGCCCAGGAACTGAGCGGCAGGCTCGGAGCCCAGAGTTGCACCCTGGGCTCTGAGCCTGCGTCTCCTTCGTAGACTGAGAACCAAAACCACTTCAACCCTGCATTCGCATTATTGTTTTGGTCGTGGTTCGTTGCCTTGCATTTCCTTGGCTCGAAAAGTGTGAAACTCAGCCATCCATTCGGCTTCGCGAGCCAGGGATTCGGCGGCGGTAATGTAGTGCTCACAATGGAGACGCATCTTTTTCACATAGCTGTTTTCAATCACTTCCTTGGTTTGAGGAACCCGCTTTTTGTAATCAGCCAGCATTTTGTGGTGGAATTCGGCTTCCGCGCGGTATTCAGCGGCTTTCTTGCGGTAGCTTTCCGCCATCGCCAGATGTTCCGCCGCTGTTTGCGGCGGTTTGTCTGTCTGAGGCAGGGATTGTTCAATCGTTGGTGTTGATGTGGCTGGTTGCCCGAAACCCGAAACGGTCACTGCTGTTCTTGCAAAGGCAATCAGCAGGGCCACCACCACTGCCATTGCCGCCACTGTTTTTCTGAATCGTTCCAGTTGGTTCATAACCTACCTCCTCAATCCGTTTCAAACGCGCACTGCTTCAGTCACCAGATAATAGAACAAATCCTGTACCATACCCGGAGAACCAGGGGATCGTCGGATACGTCAATCAAACCAGAGGGTTAGGAACCGCCTCAATCAATCCCCAACCAGGGATGTGTCTGAAAACAAACAGTGAGGTGTCTACCTGACAGACAGTTTCACGCCCTGTGCTTCCTGCCGGATACGGTATAATTGCGGTTATGGAGTGGCATAGTGGTTGCGCTCCAATTTTTGATACCAGACGCTCTGCGGCCAAAGGGAAGGCGACATGGAACCCATTCAGCGATTGATTCGGAACGGAAACCCGGAAACTATGATGATCGTGGTGGTGGTGGTCCTCATCACGGGACTCCATTTTTTGACCAGCACCAAATACCTGCTCCTGCACGAAATTTTTCAGCGGTTGTACTACGTTCCGATCATTTATGCGGCCTACCGGTACGGTGTGCGAGGTGGGCTGGCAACTTCCATTTTTAGCAGTCTGATTTACCTGCCGCATATTTTTCAGCATTGGGACCACTATGAAATCTACATGCTCAACCAGTTAGCCGAAGTGCTGTTGTTTCAAGTTGTGGCAGTCGTGACCGGAATCCTGGCGAATGCGGAACGGGTCCAGCGAACCCGGAGCGAGCAGGCAGCGAGCGAACGGCAACAGGCATATGAGGAACTCAAGCAAACCGTTGAGCAACTAATGGTCGCGGAGCGGATGACAACCCTGGCCCAGCTTTCACTGGCGTTAGTTCACGAAATCCGAAATCCATTGGGTGGGATTCGCGGGGCTGCCGAAGCACTGGAAACCGTCCTTCCGCCGACCGCGTCCAGTGGTGAATTCCTCGCCATTATTCAAGCCGAAGTTACCCGGCTCAACCGCCTGGTAACCGAATTCCTTGAATTCGGACGACCTCGCGTCCCCGAAAAACTTCCAACGCCGCCCAAGGAGCTGATTCAATCGGTGATCCGACTCACTAAACAACATCTCAAGGAACACAAGGTTGAAGTGAAAACTGATTTGGCGCCTGACCTGCCACAGATTCTGATTGATTCCGAACAAATCAAACAGGTTCTGATCAACTTGATCTTGAATGCCCTGGAGGCCATGCCTGACGGCGGCGAACTGTATCTCGGGGCACATTTACAGCACAATGAGCTGGAAATCCGAATTGCCGATACCGGGCATGGCGTCAGCGAAGAAATTCGCGAACGGCTGTTTCAACCCTTTGTTACCACTAAGGCAAAAGGTTCCGGGTTGGGGCTGGCGATTTGCGGCAAACTGGTCACCCAAAACGGCGGCACCATTTCGGCGGAAAACGGAAGTGATCGGGGAACCGTGCTCTGGCTCCGCTTTCCGATCTGACGAAGGAGGCTAAGGCTATGACCCCTGAACCCAAAATGCTCTTGCTGGTTGACGACGACGACAGCCTTCGGCGGGTCCTCCATCATCATTTGACGCAGGCCGGATATCAGGTTCTGACGGCGGCCAATGGTGAAGACGGCCTGCGGCTGTATACCGAAAACCCGGTCTCCCTCGTCATCACCGACGTGCTCATGGAAGGGATGGACGGAACGGAACTCCTTCGCCGGATTCGTGCCCTAAGCGACGAGGCGATGGTGATTGTTATCACAGCTCACGGCACGATTGAAGCGGCGGTGACCGCCATGAAACTTGGCGCCTTCGACTACATCACCAAACCATTCAACCGTGAGGAATTGTTACTGACGGTTTCCAAGGGCCTCCAGTTCACTGATTTGGTGCGGGAAAACAAGTCCCTCAAGCGGTTCATCAACGAGCATTTTTCCATCACCAATCTGGTTGGGGCCTCCACCGGGATGCGCAAAGTCCTGACCCTGGTTGAAAAAGTCGCCCGGACCGACGCCATCGTCCTGATTACTGGGGAGAGCGGTACTGGTAAAGAACTCATCGCCAAAGCCATCCATCAGAACAGCCGCCGCCGGGACAAACCGTTTGTCGTAATCAACTGCGGCGCGATTCCGGAAGGACTACTTGAATCGGAACTGTTCGGCCATAAAAAAGGGGCGTTCACCGGTGCTATCGCTGATGCCCGAGGGGTGCTTGAGTCGGCTGAAGGTGGAACAGTCTTTCTGGATGAAATCGGAGAACTCCCCCTGTCGCTCCAGGTCAAACTTCTGCGGGTGCTTCAGGAAGGAGAATTTCTTCGCGTTGGGGACCATGCCCCGCACCGGGTCAATGTGCGGTTTCTGGCTGCCACCAACCGATCACTTGATAAAATGATCGCAGAGGGAGATTTTCGGGAAGACCTGTATTTTCGTCTCAACGTCGTTCCGCTGGTCCTTCCACCTTTACGTGACCGCCGGGAAGACATTCCGATCCTGGCTGACATGTTTTTGACCGACCTGGCCAATAAGTACAGCCGTCCCTACCTGCGGATCGAAAAAGACGTCTTTCGCTACCTCGGCGCCTACCCCTGGCCTGGAAACATCCGCGAACTCAAAAACACGATTGAACGCATGGTGGTGCTGGCTGAAGGCGATACCATCACGCTGTCAGATTTGCCCGAACCATTTATCAAGCCAGCGGCCACCGTCGGACGGGTGACGCTGCACCTTCCCGACGAAGGAATTGACCTGGACGCAGTGGAAAAGGAAATTTTGGTCCAGGCGCTGGAGAAAAATGGGTGGAATCAAACCCACACTGCGCGCTATCTCAGCCTGACGCGTAGCGCCTTGATTTACCGGATGCAAAAATTTGCACTCGATGAACACTCGTACAAACGACATCCGGCCTAACCCAGAAAAACCTGTTGACTGGGGATTATTATTTTCAGGATTCCTCGACCGGGTCGAAGTAACAGCTCAGTAGAGCGTGTCGCAGAACGGATCTTTGGAAAGAAAAGAAATCAGGGATAAGAGACTTGAAACAGAAAGACGGTATAGGGTTTCCTAAAGAAATATGAAAAACCGAGAGGAAACCCATGACCGAACCAAAGAAGTGTACTGAGAAGAGGCCACCGGAACCAAGAGTTCGGTCATCACGCTTGAATTTCACAAAATTCGAAGTTGATCCAGCGCCCATCCGGGCGCGAATCTGGCCAGGATCTGGGTCCGGTGGTTGCGTGTCCAAAGCGACGCTGGCCACCGGTTACTGTCCATCGTCCTCCGGACGGAAAATATCAGGATCAAGCAACTTTTTCACAATGAAGTTGGATTTCTCCGTTCCGGAAAGGGTGGATTGAGCATCCTGAAAGGCTGCTGTTCGGATAGCCGGTCGGTTGGCCGCTTTTGGGCCTACCACCGGACACCAAGGTTACTCCGTTGTTGCTCCCCGCTTCGCCCGCGCACCGCAGGTGCGCGGGCGAAGCGGGAGAGGGTGGAGAATGGCCGGTGTCCGGTGGTAGCTCACAAAGCTTCGCAACCGACCGGCTATCCGAACCGCAACGCTTCGCGGTGCCAAACCAGCACCCCATCTGACGGGCAACTCAGTTTGTCAACTTCGTTTGACCTTTCCGCAATGGAGGTTGGATTTTTCATCGGTTGTCATCTTTCCAAAGGTATTTTATATTGAGGCTTCGGCACTAACTTTTGCTTGTTGCTTACCTTATTGGAACCCTTTTTCCGCTCAAAGTTCAACGCACAGGTGTTTTTTTCTATCCGCTCAAGCGTGAACTTCGAGAAACTGAGTCAACCTCTATGCCGGCTCCCCACTATCGCCAACGTCTCAAGCATTTGGATGACCTTCTGCATATCAACTATCAGAAGTTAGCTGAATTCGAGCGTGAGCTTGCCATTACTGCCGATACAAGCAAAAGCTTTGAGTTGAAAACGAAAATTAAAGAAATCAAAGCGGTTATTGATGAGCACGAAACCGAATATGACCACCTGGAAGCCAAATTATCAGCGAACACGCCAACTGATCCGGTTCAACCACCGTCAACGCCGCCACCGGTTTCGGACCCAGTACCCCTACCACTCAAGCCGACCTTTAAAAACAGCCTTGGCATGGAGTTTGTACTGATTCCAGCCGGGAGTTTTTTGATGGGCTCGACTGATGCTGAGGTTGAGGCTGCTTTGGCTGACGCGAAACGGTATGACCAAAATGCCAAACGAGAATGGTTTACTCGTGAACAACCCCAGCATCGAGTCACTTTCGACCAGCCTTTTTACCTGGGGAAATTCCAGGTAACCCAGGCGCAATGGCAAACAGTGATGGGAAACAATCCATCATCTTTTAAAGGCGATACTTTGCCGGTCGAGCGAGTATCCTGGAATGACTGCCAGGAATTCCTGAAAAAGCTGAATGCCAAAAAAGATGGCTACCTCTATCGGTTGCCGAGTGAGGCGGAGTGGGAATATGCCTGCCGGGCTGGGACAACGACCCCGTTCTCGTTTGGGGAAACGATCACAACTGACCAGGTAAACTATGATGGGAAGTACCCTTATGGGAATGCTTCCAAAGGTGAGTATCGTCAAAAAACCACGCCGGTCGGAAGTTTTCCGGCGAATGTCTGGGGGCTTCACGATATGCACGGGAATGTCTGGGAATGGTGTCAGGATTGGTTTCAGGACACGTATGCCGGGGCACCGGATGACGGGAGTGCACGAGAGTCGGGGTCCGATAAACAATTCCGCGTGATGCGGGGCGGTTCTTGGTTCAACTTTGCCAAATACTGCCGGTCGGCGAACCGCGACAGGGACGATCCAGTGGTCGGCAGCGGGGACTTCGGTTTTCGGGTGGTTGCGGCGAGGACTCTAAATCATTGATGCACTTTGATTTATGCACTCTTGACCGCGCGGTTTTTGCGCGGTCCCGAAATTTTTCCTTCTGTAAATTTTTTGGCCCCCGCTGGTTCATGAGTTCAGAGCTGCTGCCTGGAAGGTTCAGCGTTTCGTCTTTCGACGAGAGATTTTTCTTCCGGGGGCTTGAGCCGACGAAAGTTATAGAATAAGGCCAGGTCATAGATGATTTTGAGCCCGCCCGCCACAAAGAACGGCGCCCCAAAGAGCGCATGTGCAAAAAACAGCCCGGTGACACATGGGGAGATTGAACTTGAGGCAGTGCGGACGATAGCCGTAATGCCGGCAGCGGCTGAACGTTCATCCGGTGCCACCACCGCCATGACGTAGGACTGGCGGGTTGGGACATCCATCTGAGAAATGCTGAACCGGAGCAGCAACACGCTCACTGCGAGCGGTAAGTTCGGCATCAGCGGCACGAAAATCAAAAGAAGATTGGAGGGAATGTGGGTAAACACCATGGTGTTGATCAACCCAAACCGCTCTGCCAGGCGTGCTGCAAGCAGTGCTGAGAACCCGGCCAGAATGTTTCCTCCAAAGAAAATTCCTCCCAAGACTGCTGGGTTCACACCAAACCGCACCACAAACCAGTAGGCCAGCAAGCTTTGCACCAGCAGGCCACCCGCAAACGAATCCACCATGAACAGGCCGGAAAGCTTTAACACGACCTTTTGAGACCGATGGAGACCAAACCGGGAGGGTTTCGGAGGCGTGATTTTTTGGTTGACTTCGGCTGCTTCAGAGAGTTTCAAAAAGCACAACCCCAGTACAGCCCCCAACAGCCCATACCCGATGAGGACCAGCCGGTAGCTTTGGAATGCAGTGGTTCCGGCTCCCTGCAACATTTGTGTGAGGATGCCGCTGGCCAGTGATCCAGCCGCCGTTGCAAACGAGCCAACGAGGTTGTACCAGGCAAAAACACGGGTCCGATGCTCATTCGGGGTGGTTTGTGACAGGATGGCCTGTTCAATTGAGAGAAATGATCCAACTTCGCCACCGCTGGGACTGATCGTTCCAATGATTCCAGCCACAATCAATATGAAAAAGTTATTGGTCAGGGCAAAAACGACACCGGCCAGGACCATTAACCCGGCGCCCAGGAGCAGCATCTTTCGTCGTCCAATTCGGTCGGCAACGAGTGTAATCCAAAGTGTAACCGCTGTGTCTCCCACCAGTGTCAACGTCAATAAAAGACCAATCTGCCGATCCGTCAAACCCGCTTGAACAAGATACAGCGTCAGCACCACCGAGAGAAAGCCATAGGCAAACAATCGGACGATACGGGTGAGAAACAACAATTTTCCATCTTGGGTCAGGAGGCGGCTCATGTGGAAATCCCGTGCCAGATCGAACAAGTGTTATACCAATTTGGGGTCAGGGTATCGGGGTCAGGGGTCAGGGAAATACAATTTTTTCAATCATTTAGCCTTCCAGTAATACAAAGGCTTCATTCCCAAATGGTGTTACCAATCGGTCTGCCTATCAGAAGACTGATGTCAAAAACCCAATGCCCCCGGCGACCAGCACCGCCCACAGCACGTCAATCTTGAACCGATACAGCGCCGCAAATGCCACCAGACTCCACAGGAGCGCCCACCAGTTGGTGGTGGCTGAAAATCCTTGCGGCCAGATGACGGTGCTGCCGAAAACCAGCGCCAGATTGAGGACGACGCCGACGACGGCTGCTGTGATACCGCTCAGGGCGGCGGTCAGGTGCTGGTTCCCGCGAAGCAACTCGATGTAGGGCGCTCCCAGAAAAATAAAGAAAAAACAGGGCAGAAAGGTTGTGTAGGTCGTAACCAACGCTCCGATAACCGCACTCAACAGCGGCGTAAGCGTGCCGGGGTGATTCCACCCGGCCATAAACCCAACAAACTGAAGCACCATAATCAACGGGCCGGGGGTGGTTTCAGCCAGTGCCAGCCCGTCAACTGCCTGGGACTGGCTGAGCCAGCCATATGAGCCAACCGCCGCCTGGGTCACATATGCCAGCACCGAATAGGCCCCGCCGAATGTCACCAGCGCCGCTTGACTGAAAAACAGATATTCGCGCACATGCAGGTGGTGGCGTCCCTGCCAGCTTATCAAGGCCAGTAGCGGCAGCCCCCACAACACCAGACAGATGGTCGCGATTGTGAACGCCCGTTTTCGGGAAGGCAGTGTGTGTGCCGGTGGCGGGGCATGGTCGTCAATCACGGTTGGGAGTTCGGGCTGACCGGTTGCCGATGTATCAGTTGTCGCCTTACCTTTGGCGGTTGAGGCGGTAAATACATTTGGAGCGATTCGGTTGCCAACCAAACCAATGAGTCCAGCCGCTAAGACAATGAGCGGGAAGGGAATGTGGAGCAGGAAAATTGCCGCAAATGAAAGCGCCGCAATCGTGTAATGAGCCTTGTGTTTGAGCGCCCGCCCGCCGATTTTGATCACTGCCTCAACGACAATTGCCACCACCACTGGTTTAAACCCGTTGAGCACCCCGGCGACGGTTGGGAGCGAGCCATAGGCCGCATACACATAGGAAAGCCCCATCAAAATAAAGATTGACGGCAACACAAAGAACCCACCGGCGACAATTCCGCCCCAGGTGCGGTGCATCAGCCAGCCGATGTAGGTCGCCAATTGCTGTGCTTCCGGCCCAGGCAGCAACATGCAGTAGTTGAGCGCGTGCAAAAATCGTTCTTCACTGAGCCATCGCCGCCGCTCAACCAGTTCGCGGTGCATAATCGCAATCTGGCCGGCTGGTCCGCCAAAGGAAATAAACCCCAGTTTCACCCAAAACCGAAAGGCTTCGCCAAAGGTGACTGGTTGCCGGGCAGGTGATGAGTTTTCCGGCACTGTACCGGTTGAAGTCATAAGAATTGCCTTTCAATTTGCAGTCAGAGTCGTTTGAAAAAAGCGATAAAGCGCTTCAAACACCAGGGTTGCAATTTCCAACCGGCGTGAATCGTCCTGAATTTCCAGCGTGATGCCATTGATTACCGCTTTGATCCCGCCGGTTTCGGCCCGTTGATAGACATTGTCTTTAAGATCGAGGTCGTGGACGATTTCCCCAATCGCCCGCAAGGCCAGGTCGGAACTCCCACTCAGGTCGAGCAGGACTTCAAACGTGCACAGGTTCCCCTGATGGGTAAACTCACCCTCAAACATGTCAAAACGCAGGTGATCTGGTTCGTGGGCATAGCTGGTTGGATCCACATAGACAAATCGCGCTGCCGGATCAATCAACCGCCGAATAAGCCAGGCTGAAGCCATTCGATCCACCTTGATGCCGGAACGCGTGACCCACGTGCGGCCAGTCAGGTTCGTCAATCCTGTTTCGGCGGGGGTGTCTGGTGACGGATACAAGATTCCGTCAATGGTCAGCAGCAGGGCATCGAGTTCCTCGCGTCCGGGAGCCTGAAAAAAGTCAATTCGGCGGACTTCTTCACTGCGTCGCTTCAGCTTTCGGAACTCAGTTTCAACCGCTGACAACTCAGGTTGTTGTGGCAACGCTCGCACTGTGGCCTGCAGGGCCTGTCCAGCCGCATTCAACGCCGCGTATTCTTCCGCCCGGAGCTTGCGGAAGTTTTCCTCTAATGTGTCGTCTGAAAGTCCGCCAATCACATCGGTTTGGAAAAGCCATGCCTCCCCACCTTCTTCAGTGATCTCCTTCAAAATCCATTGAAAATCTTCCAGCAATTCATCATTGTGCGGCAGCACGTAGGCCGAGTTTTTGATTGCCAGTGCCCCGATCTGGTGCAGCCGTCGCAAGACTTTGGCGCGAAAATACGCCGGTTTGGGAGGAATTTGGTGAATGAGCAGCAGCCACTTTCCGGAAAATGCATTCATATGACTCCCTGAAATCGAACAAAGTTTATTTGTTTTATATAGCAGTTGTGATATTTTTAAAATGAAAAATCTTGCAATTGAAATATAATTCTATTTTGGTTGTTTTTCAAGCGATTGGTTTGATTCAGTCGAGAAGGAGTTGAATATGGAAAATGGGCTGTCGGAACCGGTTCGATTGGCGGTGTGGTTAGGAATGGGAATGCTCTTATGGGGCGTTGAGTCGGTTTTCCCCCTGCAGGCCAGACCTTCAGGGCGTGGGCGGGCTTACCGGGTCAATTTGTTCCTCACTGGTCTGACATTGACAGTGAATCTTTTACTGGCGGGGGGAATTCTGTGGGTATTGGGGCAGGCGACACGTCACCAGTTTGGAATCCTGCAACTGGTGGAGGGACCGGGATGGGTCAAGGCACTGCTGGGCATTCTTGGGCTTGATTTCTTTGCCTATCTGGCCCACGTCACAATGCACAAAACAAGCCTGGGATGGAGCTTTCATCAGGTTCATCATGCGGAAACTCATGTGGATGTCACCACGACACTTCGACAACATCCAGGGGAAACCCTTGTCCGCATTGGATTTCAACTGGCAGGAAGTCTGGTTTTCGGTGTTTCGTTTGCGGTGTTTACCGTTTACGTCACGCTCTCAGCCCTCAATGCGCAACTGGAGCACGTCAACTTTCACCTTCCTGAACCGATAGACCGTCTGGTTCGCAGTTTTTGGGTTACTCCAAACATGCATAAACTGCATCATTCGAGCCTGGAGGTCCATTCACATTCAAACTACGCCAATCTTTTTTCTTTCTGGGATCGCCTCTTTGGTACGTTTCAACCACCCGTTGGCCTGGAAAAACTGACGTACGGTGTGGTGAAGCCTTACCCCTCACTGGAGTTCGAACCAAAAGAAAAACTCCCCGACTTGATGTCAAATCGGGGAGTTTGGGGTTTAAAACGAAATGCTGTAGCTCACCCCAGGATTGCGGCTTTGGGCGAGCAGGAAGGTTACGACGTGCCGCCGACCAAACGCATAGGTCAGGCTTGGGTGAAACTTCACGCCATCAAAAATCAGGAGTGATGAAAGGTTTTGGGTCAGGTTGATATTCATCCCGGCCAGCGGCAGAAAGCGATGTTCAAACTGGCTGTAGGCAACGCCCACATAGGGCGCAATCGGGAGTTTGACAACTTCCGAAATGTCTTTGCTGACAGTGGCGTAAAAGGACCGTCCGCTGGGTGTCCCGATCCGGTCCGAACTGGTGCCGAAAATCAACGCCGGTCTCTTTTTGGTCTCGGTAACGGCCACAAAATTGGCCAGGAGTCCGACATCATCAGCGCGTGGATTATATTCAACGCCGACTGAAAGCCGAGGCAACAGCCGGTAGGTTAAGGTTGTCCGTAAGCCGGCGCGTGGAATCTGATGGCTTAAAACCCGAATTCCAAACGTCCAGCGATCCTGGTGCGAATTGGCAATCCCCCGGATTGCCCGGCCTTCGCCCGGTCAAAGCGGTCAAGAGGGAACGCTGGAACTTTTCGCATTCTCCTCGTGGCCCTCATGTTCGGTTGAGTCAACCGGTTCGGGTTCGGATTCTGACGTCTGGCTGGCTGATTGGGCGGCCAGCAGCGCATCAATCTGCCGGGTGAGTTCGGCTTCGGTGACGACGCTTGAAAACACCGCGGCGATTTTGCCTTCGCGGTCAATCACAATCGTGGCCGGAATGCCGGGACCAACCCCAAATCGGGCCATTGCGTCGGTGTTTGTCCCCAGCCAGATTGGAAAATTGAGCCCTGCTTCGCGAACAAACTTGATGACGGCATCGCGTTTTGAGGGTTCGTCTGCCGAAGCCGCAACCACCTGGACTCCGAACGCGGCATACGCATTTTGAGCTTTCACAAAAACGGGCATTTCCTGTTTGCACGGAGCGCACCACGTTGCCCAAAAATTGAGCACCACGATTTTGCCGCGATAGCCGCGCAGGTTCTGGGAACTCCCCGTCAGGTCTTTGAGTTGCAGGTCAGGTGCTTCGGTGCCAACTACATTGGCTGTAACCGGCTTTGATTCAGACACGGGTTGTTGTTGCAAGACCTTCAGGCTGTTGACCTTCAGGTATTGTTTGCCGTCCTTTTCCCGAAGCGTGCCACTGATTTCCACCTGTTTCGCCGTGTAGTCGAGCCACCCGCGTTTGGTTTTCTTCAACTTCCCAAACTCAAGTTGATACAGCGTGAAATCATCATTGGTTTTGACAGCCAGAAGGCTTCCAATGCCGTCGTTATGGCACGTCACGGCACATTTCATGTCGTGGGCACTGCCGTACGGGGTCGTTTTGCGGTCGGCTTCCGTCCAGCATTCGGTACAGGCAATCTGGCCCTGGATAACAATTGCTTTTTCCTGAGCGGTGACCACCGGCACGGAAAAAAACAAACTACAGATCAAAAGAGCAAGTACTCTCATATCACCTCAATCCAAAGTATGAAGGATGAATGATGAAGGATGAAAAAAGCTTCTTCCTTGTGAGGACAACTCGGAATCAGGCGTGTTTGGGAGGTGGAATGAGTGGGGGAAATTTTGGATCAGGCCGCACCAGACAGTACCAGTTGGGGAGAGGCTGAGCAATTTCAGCCTGGATCGAGAGACACATCAGTTTGGACGGGAGTTTGGCAATACAACAAAAACAATCTTCGTTCTGGCATTGCTCGGGAGTGTCTGGATGATGCTCGGAATTGCAATGTACTGTCGGGTCTGTTTGGGTGACGAGGGGGTTTTCTTCGTGGTGTGAAAACTCATCAGTACAGGGTTCGTTGCAATGACAGGTTGGACTGACGACATAACTCAAAACGACCAGACAGGCAAAACAAACCCGCAGAAGCGTTTGTATCGGTTGTATTTGCCGGTGGATGAGTTTCACTGCTGCCTCGCCAAAAAAATAGGTTTCCCAACTTAGCACAAACTACCGTGCGGCTCAATTCAAAGGGAAACGGTGACACACTTACACCTGGTTGGAGTGTCCGAAGTGAAAGAAGGCGCAAACGTTACCACAAGCTTTCATTGACGGCCAATTTGTGAGGGGCACAGAGCGCGCTCAGCCGGAATACCATCTCCGTTGCCGAAAAGGTCGTTTTCGCCCGGATGGGCGGTGGAAAGTAGCCGGTGGGCAGCCTGCTTTGAGGCGCACCCACCGGAATCCAGGCCGAAAAACGGTTCGCGCCCGGATGGGCGCCGGAAAATCAGTTTGGTTTGAGTGGTTGAGTTTCGACAACCGTGTGGCTTTGTTCCAGCGCCCATCCGGACGCGATTCGATCTGGGTAGGGTCCCGGTGGTAGCTCGCAAAGCCTCGCGACCACCGGCTACTGTCCATCATCCTCCGGATGGGAAATGTCAAGATCAAGCGATCTTTCCGCAACGGAGGAAATACCATTTTTAAATTATCTCATCATTCCGTACTGAAACCCTCGAACTGGCTCAATTTTTGTAAACAGCGGATTTTCAACCCCCTGACGCTGGGCTGATTCATACACTGCTTTGGCATCTACCCCATGAGCGAGCAACTGGTAACCCAGCAATGCCACCCATTGCCCGGCATATTGAGCCTGGTGTTCTTTTATCCAACGTTGCTCATCTGGCCAGGTCGCTCGTTTGGGACCGTCAGATGGTGTTGATTCTGTCGAAACATCCGCTTCAGATTTCACTAAAACAGCTTCAATTCGCTGGAATTCTTCAATTGGGATTACCACTGCAATTGGATTCTGATTTTCGTCAACCAAAAACTGTTTAGGGATATTACTCATGATAATCCAACCTTTCTCATCCAGGATGTTCTGAACACAGGCAAACCAGGTTTCAAAAGTCTACAGGTTTTCAGAAAAAGATACAGAGTTCGAACTGTAGTTTGCTTCCATCTGATGAATCAACCAACTCAAGTCAAATCAACAACTTGAATACCACGAAGGAAAGATTTTCACAAGCTCAAGCTTGAACTCTGGTTACTACTTGCAGGAAGATGCCTGCTCAGAATCTTGCGCATTATTTCAAAGGACATAAAACATAGAACGCCTACCCGCTGATGCAGGTGGCATTGACCTCTTTTATTTCAAGGAGAACCCAACTGCGTGTCTGAAGATTTCTCAACTGCTTTTCTGACCCCTGCCCAAAAAATGGCCGTGACGGCGCCGCTTGAATCCCGACTGGTGCTGGCTGGTCCCGGAACTGGAAAAACCCGGACACTGGTTCATCGGGTCGCCTATCTGATTTCAGAACTTCGTCTTCCGGCTGAAAGCCTGCTTGCGGTGACTTACACCAACAAAGCCACTGAGGAAATGCGCCACCGGCTGCGTCGGATGGTGCCCGATGATGCCCAGCGGCTGTCGGTGGGAACGTTTCACTCGTTTTGTATTCGGGTGCTCCGGCAACATTATGAAGCCCTCAACATGCCGAAACACTTTGCCGTCACCGATGAAAGAGGACAGCTCAGTGTGCTCCAAAAAGTGGTGCCGACGTTGCGCGATACCAATGACGCCAAACGGCTGCTCGGACAACTCAGCTCGTGGCGGATGTCAGAAGCAGCCCAGCGGTCTTCGTTGACTGATTTTCAAGAAGAGACACTCAAAAAATATCTCACTGAGCTTCGCCGCCAGGCATTGATTGATTTTGACGACATTTTGCTGCTGACCTTCAAGCTATTTCACAAGCACGCCGACGTCTTAAAGCACCAGCAGGCACAGTACCAATCCATTTTAGTTGATGAATTTCAGGACACCGACTTGCTCCAATACCGCATTCTGAAACAACTCACGGGCTTGCAGACCCCGGTGTTTGCCGTGGCCGATGATGACCAGTCCATTTTTGCGTGGCGCGGGGCCAATCCGGAAAACCTCCGGCAATTTGTGGCTGAGTATTTGTCCAGTGACAGTGAACCGCACGTGATCAAGCTCGAAGCAAACTATCGCTGCAGCGGCTCGATTGTTGCCGCCGCCAACCGAATGATTGCCCCAAGTTTGCGTTTGTTTGACAAAGTGCCAACGGCGGTCAATGAAACCGGCGGGCCGGTGGAAGTTCGCGAATTTGACACCGACCAGGAGGAAGCCGAAGCCATTGCCCAGGAAATCGAGGATCTGGTTCAGGATCCAGGCCAGAACCTGACCTATCGCGATCTGGCGATTTTGTACCGTCGCCACCAGATTGGCGAGGTGCTGGAACTGACGCTCCTGAGTCATGGGATTCCCTGTCAGGTGGTGCGTGGGGCAAGCCTGTTTGACCTGCCGCGAATCCAGCGCGTGCTGGCCTTGATGCGGGTACAGCTCAATCCGAAAGATGAAGTCAGTTTACAGGCTCTGGTCAAGGAATATCTCGACGATCTGTTGTTTCACAAAGTCGAAGCCCTGGCGCGGTCGTGCGGCTCGCTTCGTCTGGCGCTCTGGAAGCGGTTGAATGCCAGCGACGGTGATCATGCCGAGCGGCGTCAGATTGGCCGGGTGGTCGGAATGCTTTCGACGGCCAAAGCCCTGTATGAAATGCAGCCCGGACTTTCGCTCAGCGAATGGGTCCAGGCGCTCAATCTCTACCTTGAAGCCGAAGTCGTGCAGCGGGTTCAGGACACGGCCAGCCAGCAAGATATGCAGCGGATTTGTGACCCGCTCGGAATTCCGGCGCTTGAAACAGCGGCGCGATGGCTCGAACGGCTTGGAATGCGTCACGGTGTACTCGTGATTGCTGCCACCGATGAAGCCAACGAACTGGCGGCGGCGTTTCTGCTCAAGCCGCTGCTGGCGAATGCCCCGTTTGGTGTCAGCACCTGGCGGGCAATCGAGGTCAATCCAGTACCAAAAGGCAAACCGATGCTGCTCCTGGCACTTGATCCGGAAGCCGAAAAAGAAGTGCTGCACCATCATCAGTTTATTGCGATTCTGGCCGTGACGACGGTTGATTCGCCGCTTCCAAAATCCAATCCGCCCAAACGCAACCTGCCGACCAGACTGATTCCAGCCGGTGAAGCCGGGCCGCAGCCTTCGATGTTTGTCACGCTGTGGAAACTGGGCCAGGCGTATCAGGGCTTGCGGAGCAATGTGTTTTTGCCTGATTACACCGCTGTGGATATTGAAACGACTGATCTTGACCTTGAACGCTGTGACATTGTCGAACTGGCTGCCGTGCGGGTACGCAATGGTCAGGTCGTGGCTGAATTTTCCGAATTGCTCAAGCCATCTGTTCCCATCAGTCCACAGGCCGAAGCCGTGCATCATATCAGCGCCTCAATGGTGGCGACTGCCCCGACGTTTGAACAGGTCGCGGCTGAATTTCGGGCCTTCATTGGTTCTGACACGCTGGTGGCGCACAACGGACTTGGGTTTGATTTCCCAATCCTGATGCGGCGGCTCCGAACGGCAGCACAGGCCGCACAACAGCCAGTCCAGGGGCTTGAGAATGCGTTTTTCGACACGCTTCCGATGGCTCGCCAGCTTTATCCGGACGCCAAAAAAGCCACGCTCGAATCACTGGCTGCGCGGTTTGAAGTTGACCCCGGCTCCAGTCATCGTGCGCTGGGCGATACGCGCACGCTGGCGCTGGTTTTTGAACGGATGAAAACTGACTATGCCGAAGCCCAGCGGGCCCGCAACGGCTTTGACACGCTCGGATGTCTGGCCGTGGCGATGCTGCTGGAAATGGATGAACTTTCAGCCGAGAAATCGCCGCTCTTCCGACTTGGCCGCCGCCAGTGGACCTCGGAAAATACCGAAGATCTGGTCAAAACCCTGGCAACGGCGGCTGAAGGCCGGGATGATGGCAGCGGCGAGCAATTGCAGGCGGCGTGGCACATGGTGATTCAGGAATGTGCCGACAGTCAGTTGTCACGCGATGCCGCCCAGGAAACGGAAAGTTATCTGCGGTTTCTGGAACTCCTCAAACGCTATGACGGGCGACCGCTGGCCGAAGTGATCCAGGAATTCGTTGATTTTACGCGTCTCTTTCAGCAGCAGGATGGTTGGAAAGAACGCAATGCCGTGACATTGATGACGATTCACGCCGCGAAGGGCCTGGAATTTCCCTTTGTGTGGATTGCCGGTGTTGATCAGGGCGTGATTCCGACCTATCAGGCAATCAAGGCCGAAGGCAAGCTCCGGGCGGCCAAAGTTGATGAAGAACGTCGTCTGCTCTATGTCGCGATGACTCGGGCACAAACCAAACTCATGCTTTCCTTTGCCCATCAGCGCAAGGGAATGGACACCGGCCCGTCCGAATTTTTGCGGAGCCTGTGACACGGAAAGCTTTGGAGTGCGGTGACTTGTCACCGCTTTTCCATACAGCGACTTGTCGCTGCTTTTCGGTGGTTCCAGGTTGAGGAAGTTGCTATTGAAAGGAGATCCCGTGGTGAAGAAAAAAACACCTCGTCAGTTAAAGGCGTTGACTCCGAAACCAGTTGAAACGCCGGAAGAATCACCTGGGCGGCTTTTGAACGATATTCGCTTCTTAATCGAAGAAACCCGTGGAAGAATCGCTCGGGCGGTGAATTCCGCGTTGGTTTTACTGAACTGGCACATTGGTCATCGAATCCAAACTGAAATTTTAGGACACGAACGTGCCGGTTACGGTGATCAGGTTATTAAATTTCTGTCAGAAAAACTGACGGCTGAATATGGCCCTGGCTACACACGAACAGCTCTTTCGCGAATGGTTCAATTCACTGAGAGGTTTCCTCAAATAGAGATTGTCGCGACACTGTCGCAACAATTAAGCTGGAGTCATTTTATTGAAATCATTCCACTTAAAGACTCTCTCAAGCGCGACTTCTATGCCGAGATGTGCCGGATTGAACGCTGGTCGGTGCGGATGCTCCGAGCCAAAATTGACGGGATGCTCTTTGAACGAACGGCGATTTCCAAAAACACGGATGAATTCATCAAACAGGAGCTGGAAAATTTAAGAGCCGAAGACCGGATGACGCCCGATCTGGTGTTTCGAGACCCGTACCTGCTGGATTTCCTTGGATTAACCGGTACTTACAGCGAAAAAGATCTGGAGAATGCCATCCTGCGCGACCTGGAAAAGTTTCTGCTCGAACTTGGGTCGGATTTTGCTTTTGTGGCCAGACAAAAGCGCATCAACGTTGACGACGAAGATTTTTACCTCGATTTGCTGTTCTTTCATCGGCGATTGCGGCGACTGGTGGCGGTTGAATTAAAGCTCGGCAAGTTTATGCCGGCTGATTCCGGGCAGATGGAATTTTACCTCCGGTATCTGAACCGCTACGAACGATTGCCGGGCGAAGAATCTCCACTTGGCTTGATCCTTTGCGCTGGAAAGTCAGAGCCACGGGTTGAGTTGCTCGAACTCGAACAGCGAGGAATTCGGATTGCCGAGTATTTGACCGAACTTCCACCCAAAACCACGCTGGCCCTCAAACTGGCTGAAGTCGTTCGTCTCAATCGTGAACGGATAGACAATTTCACCCCAGGGAAAGAAACACCATCATGACCGATTTCTCGTAGCGGATTTTGCGCTCCGGTTTGGGAACAAACTGATCAACACCTGGTGCCATTTGAACAGCAAAAACCAGATATAGCTTTTCAGATAAATATTTCTGTTCAGAGTAACGCCTTCAGGCGTGAGACGTGCCGGGTGGGACGGAAGAAAAAATCTCTCGTCTAAAGACGATACTCTGAACCTTTTTCTGAAAGGCTATAGCATGAACACCCTCAGCTCAACATCACCAGCAAGCCAGGTATGTCAACCTGGTGTCCGGCGAAGCTTCAGGTTTGGGAATCCGATCAAAAAACTGGCAGCCGCTGGTGGCTGCCTATCCCACCCGCTCAGACATCTGGTACTGACAAAATTTCACCTGGTTTTCCTTCAAAAACAATTTTTCCACGATCAAAGACAAACACCTGCTCGCCGAGGGCTTTGACTTCGTCGAGGTTGTGTGAGACATAGAGGATCGGGATTTTGAGTTCCTGTCGGAGCCGTAACAAGTCGTCAATCAACGACTGTTTGGTGACTGAATCCAGAGCGGAAAGCGGTTCATCGAGGAGCAGAATTTCAGGGCGCACAACCAGTGTCCGGGCCAGGGCGACCCGCTGACGTTCACCGCCTGACAGGGCACTGGGAAAGCGGTCAGCCAGAGTTCCAATTCCAAACTGATCAAGCATGGCCTGGGCTGTCGGTTGGGCGGCTGTTTTCGGCAGATGAGCGAGTCCATAGGCGACGTTTTCAATGACGCGCAAGTGTTCAAACAATCCCAAATGCTGAAACACATAGCCAACTCGCCGTTCCCGCAAGGCAAGATTGATCTTTGGATGTGAACCACCATTCGATTCAAACAACACCCGATTCCCAAGTTGGATATGACCCGAGTCAGGTTGATGAATTCCGGCAATACAATTGAGCGTTGTGCTTTTCCCCGACCCTGACGGCCCAAAGAGCACGGTAATCCCAGCCTGAACGGTGAAGGTCACATCGAGTGCAAATGGAGTTTGCCCCGAAGTAAATTGTTTTTTGATCGCCACCGAAAAGTGCATAAAGCGGATGCCTGCCTTGTCTCAATGCCTCAGAGTAGACTAAAACATCCTTACACATCGAGTTTGATTTTCGGAATTCACCCACAAACCTTCATTGCACAAAAGGACAGGTCCCCATGTTGGTCCCAATGGTTGTTGAGCAAACAGCGCGTGGCGAGCGTGCTTTCGATATTTATTCACGCCTCCTGAAAGAAAACATTATCTTCATCAATGGCGAAATTGACGATGATATGGCCAATGTGGTCGTGGCTCAGATTTTGTTTTTGGAGGCGGAAGACCCGGAGAAAGATATCAACATCTATATTAACTCACCGGGAGGGAGCATCACGTCGGGTCTTGCGATTTATGACACCATACAGTTCGTCAAACCAGATGTGGTGACGCTGGGTATCGGAATGTGTGCCAGTATGGCGGCGGTGCTGCTGGCTGCTGGCACCAAAGGGAAACGCTGTGCACTCCCCAACACCTGCGTCATGATCCATCAACCGCATATGGGTGGACGCGGAATGCGTGGCCAGGCAACGGACATCAAGATTTATGCCAATGAAATCATCCGGTTACGCGAAATCATCAGTGGTTTGCTCTCACACCACAGCGGAAAACCTTTTGATCTCGTTGAGCAGGATGTCGAACGTGATCGGTATCTAACCGCACCCCAGGCCCTGGAATATGGCTTGATTGATACCATTTTGGATCGGCGGGAACTTCCTGCAAAAGAAGGGAAATAATACCAGTTTGTAGTCAGTAGTCAGTAGTCAGTAGTCAGTAGTTCACTAAGTTTATTTGATTGAATTACTTGACTGTTTTCTCATACGAGGACTCCATTGCAAATTGGTATCAAGGACATACATTCGAAACCCCTGACCCCCTGACCCCCATAAGCGCCAGGATAAGAATCCTTGTGTCCTTTCCGTTGGCATTGAACGATTCTTTTATCGGGATTGGGCCGCGTCCTGGCCGTGACCGTGGGCTTCGCACCACGGCTATTACACAACGACCCTGCGGGCCTAAAACCTATGCCCCTGACCCCTGACCCCTGACCCCTGACCCCTGACCCCTGGTTTCATCACCACTGGTGGCGGGCGGCGGTTAGTCGGTTCACACTGTAAAGCAATAGGGCTGCCACAACTGACATTACACCTGAGAGCATTAAGGCTTCTGAATCACGACCGGCAGCGACGGCGTCATAAATCGCCAGTGCTGCCGTTTGTGTTTTTCCAGGAAGGTTGCCGGCGACCATCAGGGTGGCGCCGAAATCTCCGAGGGCCCGGGCAAAGGCCAGGGTTCCAGCGGCAGCCAGTCCCCTCCAGGCCAGCGGGAGTGTGATAGTGCGTGCTACGCGCCATTCCGAAGCACCTAGCAACCGGGCGGCGTTTTCGGCTTCAGTCTCAACCGCTTCCATGGCAGAACGAGCTGACTTCACGACCAGTGGAAGCGCCGACATAAATGCAGCCAGTACGGCTGCTGTCGGGGTAAACACCAGTGGATTGCCGAAACAATTTTCCCAGACTCGACCAATCACCGACCGATTTCCAATCACAACCAGCAGATAATATCCCAGTACCGTTGGCGGCAGCACCAGCGGCAATGTCAGGAGCACATCACACCATTCCTTACCGGGAAACCGAAGTTTGGCTAGTACCCAGGCAAACGTCGCTCCGACAGCCAGTGCCAGTGCACTGGCAGCCAGGGCGACTTCAAAGGAAAGAAACAGGGGATGAAATGGGATGGTTGATGACATGAAACTTATGACAAGGTGACAGGGTGACAAGGTGACAAGGTGACAGAATGACAAGGTGACAGGGTGACGGGGTGACAAGGTGACAAGGTGACAGGGTGACAGGGTGACAAGGTGACAAGGTGACAGAGTGACAAAACCTTCATTTCCTGAGCATCTTGTCAAAAAGTCATTTTGTCAAAAGGTCACCCTGTCACCTTGTCACCTTGTCCCCTTATCAGTTACTTCCATTCCGGCAGGCGGCCTGGTGTCCAGGGAGCATCGGCGGCTTCGAGGGCTTTATCGAGGTTCTTGAGGTCAACTTCGAGCAGCGTGCGCAGCTTGGCGAGTTCAACCTTGAATTCCTCATCCGCCACTTTCAATGAATCAACATGGGTTTGGGTCGGACGTGACGTGGACATCCGTTGTTCGCTCAGGATGCCTTCGATCCGTTCCGAGATTGATGGTGGTGTGGTTTCGTTCCGGGCACGGAGCACCACGTCGCCTCTGAGCGCCATCAGGATGGCGTTGAGCCGTTTTTCAATGCCCAGCGCATCGTCCATCAGCTTGTTGTCAGCCTGGGGTGTTTCGTGAATCGCCTGTTTGATCTTCTTCAGGCGGGTTTTGGTGTCACCAGCAATTTCGAGTGCCCCAGAGACCACGCGTTTCAGCTTCATCGTTTTTTGCTGGAACTCGGTGAGCGCCGCCAGATCCGCCGGGTTCATGGTGTCAGTGCCTTCGGCGACAACCGAAAATTCCTGTGGTTCAACCAGTTGGGTCAACACTCCATCCACCCGTTTGGCGATGTTGACTTTATAGCGTCCAGGCATGACCAGGGCCCCAAAACTACCACTGTCTTCATCAACAAAATCGGGTTGGTTTTCTGATGGAAGCTCTGGTTCCGGTTCACGAAGATCCCAGGTGACGCGGTTAAACCCAGACTGGTTTTTGCCTGTGAGTTTGCGGACCACTCGACCACTGGCATCCGTGACTGTCACCAGGATGGATGGTGGTTCTTCTTCGGCTTCGGCTCGTAACTGGTCGGGTGTTGGATAGGGAGCTGTGGTTTTCTTTTTGACGGCTTCCTTCTCACCTTCCTGGCGCTGTTGTTTTTTGGTCTTGAGTTCGTCTTTCAGGTAGTAAGTAAACGTGGCGCCAAACGGTGGGTTTTCTGCTGTGAAGTAATTGGCCCCCTGTGAGCCTTTTCCGTTTTCCCCAATCGGACGCGACTGGATGTAGAGCAAAGCTTCACGAGTCGGATAGAGCAGGCACTCTGGTCCATTCAGGGCTTCGGCTGAGATGTTCCGCAGAGCTGAATAATCATCCAGGACATAAAATCCACGTCCAAAGGTCGCGACCACCAGGTCATTTTCCCGTTTCTGGATGGCCAGGTCGCGGACCGCAATCGTCGGCAAGCCGCCCTTTAACTGGATCCATTTCTGACCGCCATTGGGAGTGAAGAAAAGTCCAAATTCGGTGCCGGCAAAGAGTAAATTCGCAGTGCCGTGATCTTCAGCGATTGCCAGGGCTGGACCGTTCACCGGAAGGTTGGCTTTGAGCGAGGTCCAGGTTTTTCCGGTGTCGGTACTCTTGAGCACATAGGGTTTGAAGTCGTTGTTTTTGTGGTTGTCAAACGTGGCATACACCGTGGCGGCATCGTGCTGCGAGGCCAGCAATCGGCTGACATAGGTGGTTTCAGGAACTTCAGGAAATTTTTCCACCTTGCGCCAGGTGGCTCCGCCGTCTTCACTGATTTGGATCAATCCATCATCAGTTCCGACATACAGAAGACCTTCTTTTTTGGGAGATTCAGCCAGCGCGGTAATGTTGCCATAGGGTGAGGTCGAGACACCTTTGGCCACGGCATCGGCTTCCCAAACACGTCCCATGACCGGCAGGGAATTGCGGTCAATGCGCCGCGTCAGGTCGCCGCTCACGGCTTTCCAGGTATTTCCACGGTCGTCGCTGCGGAACAGTTTGTTGGCGGCAAAATAGAGCCGCGTGTTGAGGTGTGGACTGATGATCAGCGGTGAGTCCCAGTTCCAGCGATAGGCTTCTTCGCCTTTGCCTTCAACCGGCTTGATTCCGGTCCGTTGGCCGGTCCGTTTGTCATAGCGGGTCAACCCGCCGTACTGATATTCGGAATAGACAATGTTTGGATCAAGCGGGTCAACTTGCTGGCGGAATCCATCGCCGCCCTGGGTGACAAACCAGTCGGAATTGACGATCCCAGAGGCGCTTCGGGTGCGTGACGGTCCACCCAAACTGAAATTGTCCTGGGTGCCGCCATAGATGTTGTAAAAGGGTTTCGCGTTATCAACCGTTACATCATAAAATTGGGTGACTGAGAGGTTTGACTTGTAGTTCCAGTTCGCCGCCCGGTCAAAGCTTTCGTAAATGCCACCGTCACAACCAACCAGGTAATAACTGGTGTCATTGGGGTCAACCCAGATGACGTGATTGTCAACGTGCTTGTTTTTCTCACCCAGATTTTTGAGCGTCTTTCCACCATCGTCGGAAACTTTGATCAGCACGCCCATAATGTAAATGCGCTCGGCATTTTTGGGGTCAACATAAATGTGGGCGTAATACTGGGCCTGGGCGTCATAGGGGTTGCGCTTTTCCCAGGTGGCCCCGGAATCCGTTGACCGGAAGATCCCTCCGGCTTTATTGGTGGATTCAATCTGGGCATAGACCATCTGTGGCTCAGTTGGGGCAATGGCCAGCCCGATACGGCCCATCTGTTCGGTTGGCAGTCCCGAAGAGAGTTTATTCCAGGTCTTGCCGGCATCGGTTGACTTATGGATCGCGCTTTCAGGACCGCCGTTGATGAGCGTCCAGACGTGCCGCCGCCGTTGATAAGCCGCCGCATAGAGCACATCCGGGTTGGTCGGGTCCATGGCAAGATCGCTCACGCCGGTGTTTTCGCTGATTGAGAGGACTTTGTCCCAGGTTTTGCCATTATCCGTGGTTTTATACAGACCACGATCACCACCTGGTCCCCAGAGCGGTCCCTGGGCCGCCACATAGACGTGGTGGCTGTTGCGCGGGTCAATCACAATTTTGCCAATGTGTTCCGAGGCTTTGAGTCCCAGATGCTTCCAGGATTTTCCTCCGTCATCCGAACGATACACACCATCGCCATAGCCGACACTCCGCTGGCTGTTATCTTCGCCGGTGCCGACCCAAACCACAGATGGGTTTTTCGGGTCAAGCACTACGGTTCCAATCGAATAGGAACCTTCTTTGTCAAAAACAGATGCCCAGGTGGTTCCGGAATTGGTGGTTTTCCAGACCCCGCCGCAGGCAACGGCCACATAGTACTGCGCGCGGTTTTGGGGATGAACGGCAAAGTCAACGATCCGCCCGGAAGTCAACGCTGGACCAATCGAGCGCAATTTGAGCCCGGAAAACTTTTCAGATGCCAGCGGATCTTTGGGTTTGGAGTCAGTGGAAGCTGGATTTGGATCGGAAGATTGCTGAGCTTGAACCATCGCAAAGGTTGGCGAGAGCACGGCAATCAAAAAGAGAGACAACAAGGCACGAATTTTCTTCAAAACCCGATTCTCCTTTTTATGGAATTGTAAATTTTTAGGAGTGGAATAGCGACGGTTGAAATTTTGACGCAAGCGAACCGATTATGCCCGGACCGGACCTAAGTAGCAATTATTTGAAAGCAATCTAGGGAAGTAAAGACTTGCGTAGCGCACACTTGACTTGACTTTACGTCAGTTTCTCCTCTCAAATCCAACGTTCATTCAGTTGATTTAACCGTTTTCAGACAGCTTGTCCCGTGAAAACCTCTCTTTTGCGGCAGCCGTCTTTTTTCAAACTCAGGATCATATGACATTACCGATGCTTCGCTTTTTTGCCCGTTCTGCTGCCCTGTGTGTATTGATGCTGGCGACCAGCCTGACTTTTTTGGTGCAGGCAGCGCCATTTAAAGACGAACATATTGAAGTTGAACTGGTTTCCGAAGTGGAATCCATTCAGGCCGGACAGCCCTTTTGGGTTGCCCTGCGCATGAAGACCGAAGATCACTGGCACACTTACTGGCTCAATCCCGGCGGACCAGGGCTTCCGACCTCCCTCAAATGGAAACTGCCTGCCGGATTCACTGCTGGCCCGATTCAGTGGCCATATCCCGTCAAAATTGTGACCGAAGGGTTGGTGAGCTACGGGTACGAAGAAGAAACCTTCCTCCTGGTTCGTCTCCAACCGCCTGCCACCTTAAAACCTGGTTCCACAATTGAACTGGCCGTTGCGGCTGACTGGCTGGTCTGTAAAGAAATCTGTCTGCCGGGCCATGCTGATTTGAAACTGGGCCTGACTGTGGCGGATGGGGTTGCTAAACCTTCCTCCTGGTCCGAAGCCTTTTCCGCCACCCGCGCCAAACTCCCACTTGAAGGCGCTGATTGGAAGTTACAAGCCGCGATTCAAAATGACAAAATTCTGCTGAAAGCGACCCAACCGGCTGATTTCAAAGACCAGCTCAAACAAATCGTGTTTTTGCCTCAGGAAGGGCTGGTCATCGAAGACGACGCCCCCCAAACCGTCAAACGGGTCGAAAACGGCTATCTGATTGAACTCAAACGGTCAATGATTGATCCGTCAAAGGTGCCGACCAAACTGGAAGGGATTCTGATTTCAGAAGGCTGGCGCGGTGAAAAGTCAGAACGGTCATTGCGAGTCAATATTGAGATTGAACCAGTTGTCAAACTCGGCAATCTGGCCGCCGTGACTGAGACCACCAAGCCCGGTGCTGGGGCCAAACCTGGCGCACCAGCTTCGTTTCTGACCATTCTGATTGCCATCGGGTCAGCGTTTGTCGGCGGATTGATTCTCAATCTTATGCCCTGTGTGTTGCCGGTGCTTTCAATCAAAGTTCTGAGTTTTGTCCAACAAGCTGGCGAAGACAAAAGCAAAGTCTGGAAACACGGTGCCGTGTTTACCCTCGGGGTGCTGACCCTGTTTTGGGGGCTGGCCGGGTCGTTGCTCATCCTGCGGGCTGGCGGAGAGCAGATTGGCTGGGGGTTTCAGCTTCAGTCGCCGGGATTTTTAATTTTTATTTGTTCGCTGCTATTTTTACTTGGACTTAACCTGTTTGGTGTATTTGAAATCGTGCTCAACGTCGGCGGCAACCTGTCGTCCCAGTCTGGCTATTCGGGGTCATTTTTCAGCGGCGCACTGGCCACGCTGGTCGCAACCCCTTGTACTGCACCGTTTATGGGATCAGCGCTTGGGTTTGCGATTGCCCAGCCACCGATTGTTTCGATGCTGATTTTTACCTCGCTCGGGTTGGGAATGGCCTTTCCATACTTGATGCTTTCGCTGTTTCCGGCCTTGATGCGGTTTGTGCCGCGGCCCGGTGTCTGGATGGAAGCCTTCAAGCAGTTTATGGGCTTCCTGATGATGGCCACCGTGGTTTGGCTGGCGTGGGTGTTTGGACTCCAGGTCGGCGTGAACGGCTTGATTGCTTTGATGGCTGGTTTTGTCGTGATGGGGATTGGTGCCTGGGTTTTAGGCCGCTGGGGCAATCTGATGATGGCCTCGCGGACCCGGTTGATTGCCCACGTGGCGGCAGGAGTTTTAATTGCCAGTGGAATTGGGCTGGTTTGGGTTAATTCAAGGGATGTGGCGACAACAGCTTCAGCCAATACTCAGCCCACAACCACAGCCGAAGGGATTACCTGGGAACCATATTCTCCTCAGCGGTTTGCCGAAGTTCGAGCTGCGGGGAAACCGGTGTTTATTGATTTCACGGCTGCCTGGTGCCTGAGCTGTCAGGTCAATGAAAAAGTCGCCTTGAGCAAACCTGAAATTGCGGCTGAGTTTAAAAAGCGTGGCATTGTGACAATGAAGGCTGACTGGACATCGCGCAACGAAGAGATTACCCGCAAACTTGCCGAGTTTGAACGCAACGGCGTGCCGCTGTATGTGCTCTATACCAAAGATCAGAATCAGCCCCCAATGGTTCTGCCCGAAGTTATTACCCCCGGCATCGTGATGGATGCCCTGCAAAAAGTGAATTAAATCCGCAAATTGAATCTGTGAACCTTAGTTTTTAGGAGATGATAGCAATGACAACAAAGATGAAGAACCTTGCATTACTCGCCATTTTAGGTGTTTTTCTGGTGATTGGCTGCAGCCCGGTGAATGGTGCCGGTGATGTGGCTGTTGGCGGTGCCGCCCCAAATTTCACCGGTACCGATAGCCATGGGAAAACCCACTCATTAACCGATTTCAAAGGCAAGTTTGTGGTTTTGGAATGGTTTAACCCGGACTGCCCGTTTGTAAAGGCCCAATATGATCCAAAACACATGCAGGAATTACAAAAGCTCTTCACCAAAAAAGGGATTGTCTGGCTTTCGGTTGATTCCTCAGCCCCTGGAAAACAGGGTCACTTAACCCCCGACCAGGCCAATGCGGTGTTGAAAGAAAAAGGCGCCGCGCCAACGGCATTGCTGCTTGATCCAGAAGGCAAAATCGGTCGCCTCTACGGTGCCAAAACCACACCGCATATGTTTGTGATTGATCCGAGCGGAAAACTCATCTACGCCGGCGCGATTGATGACAAACAGGGCAAAAACTATGTCAGGGCCGCACTCGAAGAAGCTCTGGCCGGCAAGCCTGTGAGCCAGGCTGCCACCCAGCCCTATGGCTGCTCAGTAAAGTACTAATGCCAGTCAGTAGTCAGTAGTCAGTAGTCAGTAGTCTACTAAGGGACCCAGAAGAAAATAAAATCCCACTGAAATCGGGTTCAGGGTTCAGGGTTCAGGGTTTCGGCGATGAGTTGACTGATCCCACTCAAGATGAAGACTGGGGAACTGGCGGGTACCACTCAACGTGGAGTATCTGGTTGATTGAATTACCTGGCTGTTTTCCAGTACAAAGTTTTTTCCAAGATGGTATAACCTCATTGAGGGTTCAGAGTTGGAGGGGAACGAACAGTTTTTGAATCGTTTCGTCCTGAAGTTTCAATTTCTTTCCCACAGGTCGCGCCAGTCGCGACCTTTTTCATTCGAACGGGATCGGTTTTTGGCTCAGAGTTCAGGCTTTATCCGCTCCCGTTCGGTACCAGTGTGAAACAGAAGTTCCGAATGATGGATAGGTTATCTCATTGAATCAAAATGTTTTGACCTGTTCATAATTCATAATTCATCACTGGTATTTCCAAGGAGAATTTGCATTGATTGCCACAGCAAGAAAAACAACCAGACGCCGCGTTGGGTCTTCGTCACGGCGCGCACGGCGCCATTCACCAGTTCAACATACGCTGACCGGGAATTTCCGAATGCACACGGCCTTTCCCTCCAAATTTTTGCCGCAGGCCAGAAATGTCCTGGTCTATTTGCCGCCCGACTATGAAACCAATGCCACCCAGCACTACCCGGTTTTTTACATGCACGATGGGCAGAACTTGTTTGACGCCGCCACAGCCTACATCCCTGGAAATGACTGGCGGGTTGATGAGACGGCTGAAGAGTTGATCAAAAAAGGTCGGATGGAACCGGCGATTATTGTCGGCATTTACAACACCGGAGTGCATCGAATTGATGAATACACGCCCACCCACGATCCTCGGGTTAAAGCTGGAGGGAAGGCTGACCTCTATGGTCGGCTGATTGTCGAAGAGTTAAAGCCGTTTATTGATACGGTGTACCGGACGCTTCCTGGGCGCTTACACACGGCGCTTGGCGGTTCGTCATTGGGAGGATTGGTAACATTGTATCTGGGGCTCAAATACCCGCATGTCTTTGGCCGGTTGGCGGCACTTTCGCCTTCACTCTGGTGGGATCAGCACTGGCTGGTGCGCCAGTATCAGGCACTTCCTGGCAAGCTGCCCTCAAAAATCTGGCTCGACATGGGGACGCGTGAAGGCCACACCGCCCTGGCCCCAGTGCAACACTTTCGGGATGCTCTGGTCCATAAAGGGCATGATCTGGACGTTGATTTGCGGTACTTTGAAGCCAAAGGTGCCCGCCATGGCGAACGAGCCTGGGCCAAACGCGTAAAACCGCTGCTCAGATTTTTGTTCCCACCTCAGAAGTGAGTGGAGAATAAAGGATGAAGAAACCCTCGGGTTCCGGGGTTTTGAAACCAAAAAACCGGAACCCGGCCTTTCTTCATTCTTCATTCTTCATTCTTCATTCTTCATTCTTCATTCTTCACTTCTCCAAACCCATATTTCTGAAGGATTTGCTGGCCTTCCTGGCTCAGGGTAAATTCCCTGAACCGTTTAGCCTGGTCAGGATGCCGGGTGCGCTTGAGGATGCACAGGGTCTGGTTGAGCGGTTGATAGAGTGCTCGATCAATCGGAAACAAGTGTCCTTCAGATCGAGTGGTCACCAAAGATTTGGCCACCAGGCCGATGTCGGCATTCCCGGTGTTGATATACTGGAACGCCTGGCTGATATTTTCTCCCATAATCAATTTTGTTTGGATCTGGTCATAGATTTTGGCTGCTTGCAGCACCTGAACGGCTGCTTTGCCATAAGGGGCGTGGTCTGGGTTGGCAATGGCAATTCGACGGATGGCTGGATTGGTGAGTTCGGTGAGCGAGGTTATTCGAACGGGGGTATCTGCCCGTTGCCAGCCAACCAGATATCCCTGGGCATAGGAAGTTGTTGATTTTTCAAGAACCAACCCCTGGTTGCGGAGTTGGTCGGTATAGCTTTGATCAGCGGCGAAAAAGAGATCAATCGGGGCGCCTTGTTCGATTTGGCGGGTCAACAAACCCGTTGAGCCAAAGTTGATTTTTACGGATTGACCGGTTTTTTGTTGAAACAGAGTCGCAATTTCCTGCAAGGCCGGATTCAAATCAGCCGCCGCGGCGATCTGTAACGGCTCGTTGGCTGGTTGGTGTACTGAGGATGTACATCCCGCCCCAGCCCAGGCGAAAACCAGTATTAGAAAACAAAAGAGATTTTTCATGGATCGTGTCAACCGTTCAGGTTTCGGAAAGCTTCATTGAAACTGTCTTTGCGTGGTTCAACCGGCTATGTTATAACCAGTGCCAGTCTTTGACACCTCGTTCCTTACCTGAGGTCAAAAAGAATCCCAAGTCTGAGCCAACTTTCATACTGATCTGGTTCTTCGCCAGCCCAAGGAACAATCTGTGCCACGTGAAATCATTGGAAAATTAAATGCTGACGGCCTGCGATGTGCCATTGTCGTCAGTCGCTGGAATGATCTGGTTGTCAACCGATTGCTTTCGGGGGCAACTGATACCCTGGAACGTCTTGGAGGCTCGCCTGACTTATGGGCGATTGTCCGGGTGCCGGGCTCCTTTGAAATTCCTTTGGCAGCGAAAAAACTGGCCATCAGTGGAAAGTGGGATGCCATTATTTGCCTCGGAGCTTTGATTCGAGGTGAAACACCGCATTTTGACTATATTGCCGCAGAAGTCACAAAAGGAATCGCAGCTGTGTCCCTTGAATCAAACATCCCGATTACCTATGGGGTCTTAACGGCTGACACCGTTGAGCAAGCCCTGAATCGGGCTGGTTTGAAAGCTGGGAACAAAGGGGTTGAAGCTGCGATGGCCGCGGTGGAGTTATTCAACCTCTACAAAGAACTTTCAAGTTAGGGTGCAGAGTGCACTGGAACCGATTCCTCTGGTGTTTTCTGCCGACCCAGAGCTTTCCCAGTTCCGGCCTCTTAATTTTTTTCCCGTCTGTAGGATTTGAAATATTATGGGTGTTCGTCGTAGGGCTAGAGAGTGCGCCTTACAAATGCTCTTTCAATTTGATTTAGCAAAACCAACTCTTCCAGAACTTCTCAAAACATATTGGGAAGAACTCAATGACACCAGTGGCGATGCTCAGGAATTTGCCACCAATCTCACCCTGGGGGTAATCGCCCATCTTGATGAGGTTGATGCGTTGATTCGTCGGCGCACCGAACACTGGCGAATTTCCCGGATGGCGGTGGTTGACCGGAACCTCCTTCGGTTGGCGGTCTATGAATTTTTGTACGAGCCTGAGACGCCAAAAACCGTTGTCATCAATGAAGCCCTTGAAATTGCCCGGCGCTTCAGTACCTATGAAGCGACCCAGTTTGTCAATGGAATCCTGGATGGCATCAAGCGGGACTTAGAGGGCAATGAAGAGGACCAGGCGCCGTTGACGCCTCAAAGTTCGTCTGCAACGACCGCGTAACAATCTGTGATGGAGACTAACCGATGAGCCTTGCCGGGACACTTGAGGAACTTCCTCTGGCGGACATTCTTCAAATTATCAGCCTTGGCCGGCGCACCGGGATTCTGACGCTGCTCACTGCGGATGGTCGCTTTACGATGTCCTTTCGGGATGGGCTGGTGGTTGGGGCAACCGAAGCCCAGGGCCGTCCACTCGGGCAGGTGCTGATTGATTCCGGGCTCATTACGGCGGCGCAACTGGCAGCCGCGCTGGATTTACAAATCTCTGGCGACTGGAAACCACTTGGTGCCATCCTGGTTCAGCAAGGGGTGATTGTGTATGACCAGTTGGAGGATGTTGCCCGCCGTGAACTTGAACGGATTACCCGCCGGATTGTCCAGCTTCAAAAAGGAAATTTTAGTTTTCAAGTGGCGGAAGTTCCCACCTATGGCAGTTGCCGTTTGAACGCGCAGGAAATGTTGCTCGAAACTGCCCGACAGCACGACGAACTCCGTCACCATCAAGCGCTTCAGACTCTCAGCGATCCCAATCCCCGCAAAGGCTACATTCTCATTATCAACCCCCACGGTGAACTGGTTTTGCCTCTGCGCCAAGCCCTGGCAAACCTTGAAGTCGAAGTCCATGCCGTGAGTAATCTGGCCCCAGAGGCACTTGTGACCGGGTTTGATGAACTGATTCACAGTGGATTACCGGCCCTGGTCATCGCTGATTTTGAGGAACTCAACCCGCAACCTGGTGGGGAGCCAAGGCTGGCCTGGAAGTATTTGAAAGAGATTGGGGAGCGTTCCATCACGTTGATTACCGCTGAGTACCCGGCTCAGGTGACACAGGCGATGCTGGATGCCTTCAATCCATTGCGGATCCTGTCACGTCCGAATGTACGGAGCCTCCAGGGCTCTATTTCACCCCACGCCCAATCCCAATTGACGGCTTTTGTCGAGCATATCAAAACGGTTGTCGCCCAATTGACCAGTGCCTCACTTTTTGAATCAATGCATCCGGACGCGGCTGACTTTTTTTCGGATGTCGGGATTCCCATTGTTTTGCCTGAACGTCAGGATGAAGGCTCTGAAAAGCGATTGCTTGAACTCCTCCATGAGTCCATCTCTCAGTTAAAAAATCCGGACGAAACCACGGAAGTTTCCTTGTTGTTAATGCGATTGCTGGCTGAATGCTTTGACCGGGCGCTCTTTTTTCTCGTCAGGGGCGATCAACTCATCGGACGCGGTGGGTTTGGGTTTTCAGCGGCGGCTGAAAAAGCAACGGCTAAAGTCCGTAAATTGCGCATTCCACTTGCGGAAAGCGATACATTCGGCCAGGTGTGTGCTCAGGGAAAGCCATTTCGCGGAAATCTCAACCCGCACTGGTGGGTCAAATATATTCCGGTTGAAGTCGGTGAATGTCCTTCGCGTGAAATTGTGATTTACCCGCTCCAAACCCAGGGCGGAACGATTGGACTGGTCTATGCCGACAACTCAATTCATCATAAACCACTTTCGAATACCCACGTCCTTGAGATTTTTCTGTTCCAGGCCGGGATTGCTCTCGAAAACCGCAACCTGCAACAACGCCTGATGGGCCGCTCGGCAAGCTAGGTGACCGGGCTGAAGACATCGGGCTGAAGACATCGGGCTGAAGACATTGGGCTCAGGGCTTGGGGCTGAAGACACCGGGCTCAGGGCTTGGGGCTCAGGGCTGAAGAACTGGTTTTATTTCATCCCTCATCCTTCATCCCTCATCCCTTTCTGTGCCCCGAGCTTGCGAGACTTCAGCCCAACTCCTAACCTCTCATTCTTATCTCTCACACTTTATGACCACTCCTGTGACACATTTCCGAACCTGTAATTTGTGTGAAGCCCTCTGTGGCATCGAAATCACGGTGAACAACCAGGACATCGTTTCGATTCAAGGTGATCGCCAGGATCCATTTA
Source organism: Acidobacteriota bacterium (assembly GCA_016208495.1). NCBI lineage: Bacteria > Pseudomonadati > Acidobacteriota > Acidobacteriota bacterium. Next base: position 40,938 of record JACQXX010000100.1, read on the forward strand.
GTCGTGGCCATATTTGCCCCAAGGCCGTGGCGCTCAAGGATGTTCACCTGGATCCAAATCGGTTGCGGCAACCAGTCCGCCGGACAGCAACTGGCTGGGAACCAATCAGTTGGGAAACCGCTTTTGATGAGGTTGCCACCCGGCTGCGAAGTGTGCAGGCCCAGCACGGCGTGAATGCGGTGGGAGTGTATTTGGGAAACCCGAATGTTCATAACTATGGTTCGATTCTGTTTGGCCCATTGTTGCTCAAAGCACTGGGTACCAAAAATCGGTTTTCGGCCACTTCAGTTGATCAGTTGCCGCACCATTTCTCAGGTTTCTTTTTGTATGGTCACCAATTGATGCTTCCAATTCCGGATATTGATCGGACTGACTATCTGTTGATTGTGGGCGGGAATCCAGTGGTATCAAACGGAAGCCTGATGTCGGCACCTGATGTCGCCGACCGGTTAAAGGAAATTCGGCAGCGTGGTGGAAAAGTGATTGTGGTTGATCCACGCCGGACTGAAACCGCAGCAATCGCGGATGAACATTTTTTTATTCGCCCAGGAACCGATGTCTTTTTTTTGCTGGGAATGCTCAACACCCTGCTAGTTGAAAACCATGTCCAGTTGGGGCGGCTGGCGGAGTTTACCGACAACCTGGACCAGCTTTGGCCCCTGGTCGAAGCCTATTCGGCGGACGCGGTGGCTGGCGTGACTGGTATTCCGGCTGATGTTATTCGGCGGCTGGCACATGATTTTGCCGCCGCACCTTCGGCGGTGTGTTATGGCCGAATGGGGGTTTCAGTCCAGGAATTTGGTGCCACAACCCAGTGGTTGATTCAGGTGTTCAACATTGTGACCGGCAATCTGGATCGTCCAGGCGGAGCCATGTTTACCTTGCCAGCCTTTGATGCCGTTGATTTGACTGGGCGGATGGGGCGCAACGGTCATTTTGGAAAATGGAAAAGTCGGGTTCGAAACCTGCCTGAATTTGGCGGTGAACTCCCGGTCGTGGCCATGGCTGAGGAAATGTTGACTGAAGGTCCGGGGCAAATTCGGGCGTTGGTGACTTCGGCGGGAAATCCGGTGCTGTCAACGCCAAATGGAAGTCAGCTTGAAACGGCACTTGCCGGTCTCGATTTTATGGTGTCGGTTGATTTTTATATCAACGAAACCACCCGCCACGCCCATGTCATCTTGCCGCCCACGGCTGGATTGGAGCATGAAAACTACGATGTGGTTTTTCACGTGCTGGCCATTCGGAACACGACCAAATACACCTCGGCACTTTTTCCGGCTGATTCAACTTCCCGCCATGACTGGGAAATCTTTTTAGAACTGTTTTTGAGACTTGGTGGGAAACATATTCCAGAGAAGGAGCAGCGGCGAATCAAGCGCTGGCTGACCAAACGCAACGCCCCCGAAGTCGTTTTGGATTGGGCATTACGGAACGGTCCCTATGGCTCCCGATTGTCACCAGTCTCTCAACAACTCACCTTGCACAAGTTGAAACAACAACCGCATGGCATTGATCTTGGGCCGTTACAACCCTGTTTACCGCAACGGTTATTTACCCAGGATAAACGCATCAACCTTGTCCCCGATGTGTTTACCAGCGATTTAACACGGGTCCAACGCCGATTTTCAGAAATTGCCCAGGAAGTGCCTTCCGATCAATTATGGCTCATCAGCCGCCGCCATTTACGGAGCAATAATTCCTGGATGCACAATGCGGTTCGACTGGTGCGTGGAAAAGACCGCTGTACCTTGCTGATGAACCCGCAGGATGCCCAGAACCGGCACATTGAGCATGGTCAACAGGTGGCGATTTCTTCGCGTGTCGGCAAAGTCCAGGCCAAAGTTGAAATCACCACTGAAATGATGCCAGGTGTTGTGAGCCTTCCTCACGGTTGGGGGCACCATCGGGAAGGTATTCAGATGGATGTCGCTCAGAAATTTGCGGGTGTGAGCGTCAATGACTTGACGGATGATTCGCGACTTGATGAATTGAGCGGGAATGCGGCCCTGAGCGGGGTGCCCGTTTCAGTTGTGGGAATTGGTTAAATCCCGTTGAAGAGAGGGAACGACAGCCAGGGTCAGGATTGAACCCACCTGTAAAATAGATTGACAGTAAAAGCAAAAAGGAGGAGCGATATCGCTCCTCCTTTTGTTTTGATCAAACCAGATCAGCTACCGATTTATTTGTTGTAGCGGTAGGTGGTGTACTGGGAATCCATCCGGGTATCCTGACCAGCCGAGAACTGGAACATACAGCTATCATCGGTGTAGTCCATAAAGTTGGTGATCGGGTCGTTGCCGGCGATTGAAGCGCAGCTATTGCGGCCAGTTGGGCAGCCATACGCGGCTGAGCGTTCGGCTGGCGTGTCAGACACCAGGTCGC
>JACQXX010000101.1 GCA_016208495.1 Acidobacteriota bacterium
GTACTGGATGCCTCGATCATTCTTTTTTCGGAAGTTGCCCTCAAAGGCGTGGTTTTGAGAAACTATCGAAAAAACCCACTCCGCTGTATTTTCAATAAGTTACAGAAGAAACCTGCTGCTTAAATTGGTAAAACACGAGTTAATGCTGGGTTTATCAAAGTCTTTGGGAGGTGTTGAATCAGCCCATTCTTTGGCTTTTTGGGCCATTTCATTTGCCCGGGCACGGATGGGCTTATAATCGCCTTCCTCCATTGGATGGAAGGTGTTTGACATCACAGTATGAAAGGCTTTGAGTTCTTTCCAATCACCGGGTTTCTGCGCCGAAACCGCCGGTTTGGCTGGTTTCCCAGCCGCATCCACTGATACAACCTCTGCGAAATGAACGTATCCAAGACCCGTGGCCAATGTCAGGGCCATTCCGGTTAGACTCAACCAACGCCAAAATCCTTTTTTATTCATGGGGAAGAAGTTCCTTTACTGCGAATTTTTCAAGAAATAAGGGGCAAAGTGTTCGCGATGATCAATCACGAAACTAAAGTGAGAAAAAGAATGCACACAATAATGGAATCACTGATTTTGATCAACCGGGTGTTTTTTTCAGGCACGTTCCGGATGCTGCTGGCCGTGACCTGGATGCTTTTCCTTGTGGCCCAACCGATCCAGGCGGGTCCGAAACTCCCTTCTCCAAATGACCTGCTCAAACGCTATACCAAAGCTAGCGGCGGCGACAAACTCCTCAAACCGCTCCGCCAGACCAGTTACCAGGGAACGGCTCTCACGGCGGATGGGCAAAAAGGCACGTTTTCCCTTGATCTGGAATCGCCCAACCGTCGCCGGTTTGAATTGAACTTTGACGCTGACAACCGGTTGGAACTTGCCACTGGAACATCCGTCTGGATGCGCTCCACCCGTGGCGGAGACACCACACTCCTGGACGAGGCCGCGCGCCAGCTCAAAGCTGAAGTCACGATTTTGGCCAATCGCCGGTTTGACTATAAAGCCCAGGCGTTTACAGCCCGGGCAATTCCTCCATTCCAGGCAGAAGGCCAAACCTGGCCCGGCATCGAGTTTATTTCGCGCCAGCGGGCTCAGATACGGGCGTATTTTGATGGCCAAACTGGTTTCTTACGGCGACTTGAAAGCGGTGATGGCAACACCCGGCGGCAAGTTGATTTTTCAGAGTATCGGCCCGTGGATGGAATCCAGGAACCATCGGTGATGGTGCTCCGCGAAGGCGACGTCGTGACCAGATTGCAGATCGAAACGGTGCACCACAATTCGGGGCTGTCAGCCAGTCATTTCAATATTCCAAAAGCAGCCGATGACCTCGACCTGCAAACACTGTTTCTTCAAGTTGATCAAAACCAGACAGCGATTGATGATCGGGTTACCAATTACACCTATTTATTGACTGAAACCCGTCGGGACCTTGAAAAAAACGGCCAGGTGAAAGAAACCACAGTCAAAGTGTATGAAGTGTACCCGTTACCCGGTCGAGAGCGGGTCCGTAAACTGGTGAGCGTCAACAATAAACCGCTCTCAGCCAAAGATGCCGAGGAAGAACAAAAACGCATGGCTGAATTCATCCGGGAAAATGAAAACCGGCAGGAAAAACAGAAAACCGGAAAAAGCGAGGCCAATGACAATTCCAAAAAGCGTGGTCTTGGCATTTCAAATTTCTTGAAGGTTTGTGAATTTATCAATCCCCGGCGGGAAACCCTTCGTGGTCGAACCGTTGTGGTGTGTGATTTCAGACCCCGGAAAGGATACAAGCCCGCCAACGACACTGAAAAAATTGTGGCCAAACTGGCTGGAACCATCTGGATTGATGAAGCGGACAAGGTTGTGAACCGACTGGAAGGCCGCTTTGATGACGACTTTAAAGTCGCTGGTGGCTTGCTCGCTTCCCTGAAAAAGGGTGCCGCGTTTACTTTCGACCAAATTCGAACTGAAGAAGGCGTCTGGCTTCCGCTTCGAGAAGATTTCAACGCCGGTATCAAGCTCTTTCTGTTTGCTGGATTGAATGTCAGTGTTGAGAACCGATACAGTGACTACAAACGCTTTTCAGTTACCACAAAGATTGACGGGGAGGAAACACCCTGAAATCTGACAGGATGACAAAGTGACAGGGTGACAGGGTGACATCTGACAGAATGACATCTGACAGGGTGACATCTGACAATGTGACCATGTGAGAAAAGGAACCAGTTATTTAGTTTTCCAGGCAAGGTGAATTGTTTAGGCAAAACATTGGATAGGCCCGAGAATTCATCATTTTGTCATCTTGTCACCTGTCACCTTGTCATCTTGTCACTCTGTCACCCTGTCACTTTGTCATCTTGTCAGTTCCCCAACTATGTCCCATATTCCTGCGCTCACCAACCGCGTTATCTTTCTGACTGGATGTGCCAGCGGGATTGGTCTTGATTTGGCCAAAACGTTTTTTCAAAACGGAGATTCACTCGTTGTCACTGACATTCGGTTTGAAGAACTGCAAATGCAGATGAAACAAGCCGGGATTGCTGGTGAGCGGGTGCTGATTCGTCAACTTGATGTTTGCCGGTCTGAAATGTGGGACACACTCATTCAAGAAACAATTCAAAGGTTTGGAACGCTCGATGTGATGTTTAATGTCGCCGGGTTTATCAAGCCTGGATTTATTGCCGACCAGACGACAGAGGATATCAACCGCCATCTCGACATCAATGCCAAGGGCGTCATTTTTGGCACGCTGGCGGCAGCCCGTGTGATGAAATCACAATCATCAGGCCACATCATCAATATTGCTTCACTGGCCGGAGTCGCACCCATTCCAGGCATTGCTTTGTATTCAGCGGCAAAATTTGCGGTTCGCAGCTACTCAATTGCGGCGGCCCAGGAGCTGAAACAATGTGGGATTTCGGTCACGGTGATCTGCCCGGATGCCGTCCAAACCCCAATGCTCGACCTGCAACTCGATACCCAGGCGGCGGCGCTCGTTTTTTCTGGGACCAAACCACTGACCGTTGACGACATCCGTCAGGTCATTCTTCACAAGGTACTTCCTCAGCGTCCGGTGGAGGTCTTGATCCCATCAACCCGTGGCTGGCTGGCCAAACTAGCCAATCTTTTTCCATCACTGAGTCTGATGCTCCAGCCGTTTCTGATCAAACGCGGGTTGAGCCAGCAACACCAACTTCAGGGAAAGCGAAAGAGCAAGTAGTCAATATCAGTGAGTAGCCAGTAGCGAGTAGCAAACAAGAGCGAGTAGTGAGTCGCGAGATAGCAAGTAGTCAATCCAATCTGAACAGCCAGGAAGCAAAAATGCCTTTAAAGAAAGTAGTCAATTAACCATTTTCATTATCAACATTATTCACCCACCAAATAATTCTAACTCTTTGCTCCTCCCAGGGGACCCTTCGCTGATGCTCCTTTCACCTAAGGCTTTAAACCTTTCACGATTTGTGCATCTGGTTTGTCTGACTACTCGCTATCTCGCTACTCGCTACTCGCTCTTGTTTGCTACTTCGCGACTTCGCTACTTCGCTCCGCATACTTTTGATACCGGCGCTCATTGATGTACCACGTCGTTACACCAAAGAGTGCCCCGCCAAGCGCCCAAACAAAAGCAGAAACCAGGATCATTCCCTGGGTAAGCAGACGATCAGGGCGATTGTTGACAAAAAAAGTCATGATCGCAAACATGGGGACTCCCCAAAAAAGAACCCCGTGAAAGAGAATGTATTTGGTTCTCCCCATTTCACGTGTTTTCTCCCAGGCTTCGAGGTCTTTCGGCATCTCCTTTTTCATATCTCCTCCGAAGGGTGACGTTGGGTTCAGGTAAGGTTCGAAGTTTCCAATACCTTTCGTAATTGACGGGCTTCGTCCAGGATTTCCTTGACTAAAACTGGGTTCAGAGCCGGGTGGTTCCGGTCGTGATGGACATGATCGTCTGGATCACCCAACCCTGCTGTTCGATGTTGCTTTAACTTCAGAAGAATTAAATCCCGCAGGTGCTCGGCATTGCTGACACCGCGCAACACAGCCTGATGGGATTGAGTACTGCCCTGGTGTGGTCCAGAACCTCCACCGGCGGTATTGATTTCGACGTTTGAAAATCCAAACCAGCGTTCAACCGGTCCCTGCCTGACGAACACATTTTGGGCATTGGCAAAGGTCAGGCAGATTTCACGGACATCCATTGCGCCCTCGCGAATCAACACGCTCCGATCCGTGATGACATACCATCTCATTTCATAATCCAACCGCAAGGTCATATAAATCAGAGCCGCTTTGATGGCCAGGAAAATCCACAGGGGGATAATCACAAAGATCGTCAATGGATTCACAAGAAAGAGAATACAGCTAAAAAATGTACCAAGCCCCGCCATTGCCGCCAGATAGATCCGCCAGGTAAGCAACTGAAAATCCCAAAACGCCGGGCAGGCACGCACAATTTCAAGGAAATCGCCTTCCCGGTGACCAGGTAACGGCTGCGGTTTCTTATCTTCGACTTTCAGCAAGGCCAGGACGATGCGTTTCCACCATTCATACATGACGTTTGCCCTCCACCAGTTCCCGGATGACCCGAAGTTCATCACGAATCCCCGCCAGCATGTCATCTACTGATTGTTCGACAGCAACCAGGGGTTGAGCGGCGGCGCCTACTTTTTGTCCTCGCATTCTGGAGTAGAGAAAGTTTCGGATTTCATTGTACTGACGAACTCCCACAATGGCCTCTTCAGCACTGGAATTTCCAGAAGCCGTCTGAATTTGAACGGTTCCCAACCCCAGCCAGCGTTCAAAAATGTTTCGGGAAACGTGAATATCTTGAATCCGAGAATAGGTCAGGTAGGTCTCTTGGCGCCACAAAATGCCATGAGAAACGGCAATCCCTTCATTATCAAAGCGATAGCGGAGCGTTTTAAATCGAAAATAAAGTGGCAGGAAAACGATTGGGAAGGCAATATTGGAGAGCAAGCAGTAGATAAAGTAGAGATAAAACAGATTGTCGTCAGGGCGGGTGATGGCAAAGACGGTTTTGGAATCAACCTCGATTAAGTGGGCGTCGTCATCGTGTTTCATGGGCAATTTCCTTTTTCTCGGGCTGAAAAATCCTCGGGCTTGGCGACGAATCAGAAGAACTGATGAGTCAGTACCACCTGCGTGAGCGGGTGGGGTTAGAAACAAACCAGCCCACTCACTGACGCGGGTGGTACTGACTTAACGCCATTTCTTCCAGAAAAAACACCCGACAGGAAAGGTGTTTCCTATCGGGTGTTAAGAGTGAAGACGTGCTTCACGAAGTCCAGAGCTCAGGCAAATCATGATTCCTGGTGACAGTGCGGTCTCCGGAAAAATTGTTCACCGGGATTAGTCAGCGGCGTGGGCTTCGTGATACCGCTCCGGGGCCAGTTCCCACCGTTCCGGCGACCTCCAGAGACTTGAAAGTGTCAATTCACGCATGAGCATGAATTCCTTGGGCAACCGGTCATAGAGTTTTTCAAACAACTCTTCGTGGGACAAAATTTCCATTTTCCAGGCTTCGCGATCCACTGACATCAATTCCGTAAACTGTTCAGCCGAGAAGTTTTCCATGCCGTCCCAGTGAATGTCTTCGTGGCGTGGCATCCATCCAAGCGGGCTTTCGGTGCCATAGGCGCGCCCGTGAACCCGATCAACCACCCATTTCAGAATACGCATGTTTTCGCCAAAGCCCGGCCAGAGGAATTTGCCGTCGGCGTCTTTGCGGAACCAGTTGACACAGAAAATGCGTGGGGGATTTGGAATTCCGCGTCCGATTTGCAGCCAGTGATTAAAGTAATCACCCATGTGGTAACCGCAGAACGGCAGCATGGCCATTGGATCACGACGAACCTGCCCAATGTTTCCAAAGGCTGCGGCTGTCATCTCAGAACCAACTGTGGCCGCAAGATACACGCCAAAGTTCCAGTTCACGGCCTGGTACACCAGCGGAATCGCCGTTGCACGCCGACCGCCGAAAATCAAGGCACTGATGGGCACGCCGTTGGGACTTTCCCAATTTTTGTCAATGGATGGGCACTGGTTGGCTGGGGCCGTAAAGCGCGAATTTGGATGCGCGGCCTTGCGACCACAATCAGGTGTCCATTCATTTCCCTGCCAGTCAATGCAGCTTGCGGGTGGCTCATCGGTCATGCCTTCCCACCACACATCCCCATCTGGGGTCAACGCCACATTGGTAAAAATGGTGTTCTTTTCAATCGAAGCCATGGCATTTGGATTGGATTTGACCGAAGTGCCCGGGGCCACGCCAAAGTAACCGGCTTCGGGGTTGATGGCATACAGCTTGCCATCGGGTCCGGGCTTGATCCAGGCAATATCATCGCCCACCGTCGTCACCTTCCAGCCATCAAACCCCTTGGGCGGCACCAACATGGCAAAATTGGTTTTTCCACAAGCACTGGGGAACGCGGCGGCAACATAGGTTTTTTCGCCATCTGGCGCTTCAACCCCCAAAATCAACATATGCTCGGCCAGCCAGCCTTCATCACGTCCCATGACGGAAGCAATGCGCAGCGCCAGGCATTTTTTCCCGAGCAAGGCATTTCCGCCATAACCGCTACCATAGGACCAGATTGACCGATCTTCCGGGAAGTGAACGATGTACTTCACGGTCGGATTGCACGGCCACGAAATGTCAGCCTGTCCTGGCTCCAGCGGCATCCCAACTGAGTGCAGGCAAGGTACAAAATTGCCGTCACCTAAAATATCAAGCACTTTGCGGCCCATGCGGGTCATGATTTTCATATTGACCACAACATAGGGCGAATCGGTGATTTCAATCCCGATTTGAGCCATCGGCGAGCCAAGCGGTCCCATGCTGAACGGGATCACATACATGGTGCGTCCCTTCATTGAACCTGAAAACAAACCGTTTAAAGTCGCTTTCATTTCCTTCGGGTCCGCCCAGTTATTGTTCGGACCGGCATCGGCCTTGCGGGAACTGCAAATAAACGTCCGGTCTTCAACCCGGGCCACATCGCTCGGATCTGAAAGGGCCAGAAAACTGTTGGGTCGTTTTTCCTGGTTCAATCGCTTAAAAGTACCCGCCTGAACCATCTGGTCACAGAGCCGGTCATATTCTTCTTCTGAACCGTCGCACCAGTACACCGAATCGGGCGTACACAGCGCAACCATTTTTTCGACCCAGGCTTTAAGCTTGGGATTGGTCACATAGTCTGGAATCACTGACGAAGGTTGGGGTGATTCGAATTGAGTTTTGGTCTCCACAAGAAAATTCCTCCTTGTTCCAATACCAGGAAAGGACACCTCGCCCCTTCCGAGAGGCAACCGGATAAGTTCAAGTTAATATGAGTAAGTGAAAGTGAATGATGAGTAGGCATCTTTTGAGAATCTTGTGAGGGATTCACAAGTCAGTGGGAAATTATCACCATTCGAAAAAGAAAGAAACCCAAATCTTTGCGAAACAGCCTCCACACATGACACCACGTGGAATGGAAAACACCGGTTACTGACACAGAGGCTATCCCCTTTGGTCATCAAACTTCCAAACAGCCAATCCAATTCCAATTCCATTCCTTGAGATACTTTCTGGTTTGCTGAGCAGGTGGCTTTGGGCTCCTGGTTAAGGGTTGAAACACCAGCTTGTTTTGCAACCAAAATTGAAGGGTGGACTCCTGTGGGATGGGCGACAGAAAGGTATTTCCACCAGTTGGAACCGATTCCCTCTCGGAGTTAAAATTTTCTGACCGGTGTACCAGACCCAGTTGGGAGATTTTCCTGTGACACCAGTCTTTAATTTCTAATGAAGCAAATCACAAGCCACCAATCTCTGGAATGAAGAGAAAATCAAAGGAATATTTCGATCTGAGTCAGATGAAACAACTTGAGTCATCTAACTGCAGCAATATTCTGTTTTTTTGGTAGAAGGCATGATCAGGACCCGCGACTGAAAAATCAAACTAAACTATTCACAGTAAACCATTTAAGCAATATTATTTATTTTTCTCTATTTTTGGCACACCACTTGATTATATCCAAACCAGTGAAGCATGTGGTTTTCCTCCTCTCGGGAAACAGCAGAGAGACACAGTACGGACGCGGATTACTTGGGGTAGAACAGGACAGCAACCTTTGAGGTGCGTAGAAATATTCCGCGTCCGTTCTTCTATTCTTCGCCATCATTGTATCATTTCGGTTTTTATGATGTTTTTTTCCCACCCCTAAATCCAATCTGACAACCTGCCTCCGTAAGAGGCAGCATTGCAAGGTTCGCTTACCTTTATCGAACGCATAGCTTCTTGAAAAGCATTTTGGCCCAGAACATCCGTCACCCAGATCAAAATGACCTGAGTGCCAGTGTTCTGGGCCTTTTTTTGTCTTCATCTATCCAAATTTCAACTTCAGCCGGGCTATAGCTCCTCTGAAAAATACCTGACGAACCGCCGTCCGCCCTGTTTTTCATTGTTTCTGGGCGTCGGTAAAGCCGACATGAATGACTCTTCAGAAAAAGGTACGGAGTTCAAGCTTTAGCCTGCTTCCGTCGAACAAATCAATCAAATCAAGTTGAATCAACAACTTGAATGCAGTGAAGGAAAAGTTTTCGCAAGCTGAAGCTTGAACTCTGAACGGAAATCATTTTCTGAAAGGCTATACATAGCGACGGCTCATCAATTGCAGAATGGCATAAAACAACCAGCCGCTGATTTGCAGCCGCCAGAAGGAAAGCGAACCACCTTCAAGCAAGTTGTTGAATTTTGTGTGCGTGGTGTTCATTTTTTAGGCTAGGCGTGAAAGGTTTTGTTGACAATTTTCCATTCGCCTTCAATTTTGAGCATGGACATTTGAACCTCCCCTGCCTACCGCTACGCAGTTGAGGCAGAGATTCTTCCTGTTCCGGACAACCGCTTCCGTGCCTGCTCGGAGCAGACGGCTCTAAGTTGCCTTTTCCAGGTGTCGCGCGAGATGCTCTACCGGTGTGTGGAGCGCCGGTTTGGGAACCGAGTTCCCGCTGTTGCATCTGTGACAAGTCCACAGTTCCCGGACTGACCGCGCATGGTCCTGAAATCGCTTTCAGGCCGGACGCCAAGGTTCGATGGCGATGGATACCGGATCGTGCCTGATCAAGACTCACGACCCATTTTCCGTCGGTCCAGGAGGTCAATAACCGGCTCGCTGGGAGCCAGGTCGCTTTCAGGTTCAATCGCACCGTCTCCGGGCGTTTCGGCTCTTCGGATTGAGTTGCTTTCAAAAGCTGACGGTGTGGTGACACTATAAACTTGCCACCTCGGTAGGGCAACTCTTTTTTCGGCTGCGATTCATCCCCGCCCGACCGCTTCGCGGTTGAGGGCGGGGCTTTCTCGCATTTTTTCTGGTAAAGGTCACGGTGGGATATTCCAGCACCACTTTGACCACGGCGACATTGCCGGTGATATCAATCGAGTCAATTCGGCGTTTGCGTTGGGCTTCGTCGGGTGCTGGTTTCCCAGTAAATCGTCCCGCAAACTCCACCAGAGTGAATTGTGAAAATTTCCCTTCACGGACGAAAAACAGTTTGGCTTCCGGGTGGAATGCTTTTTTGATGTATTCGGCATCACCCGTGGCTTGAGCCTTGAAATAGTTTTCAATCGGAATCTTGACGGCCTCGGTTTCAGGTGATTGAGCGACACACACTGCGGGACAAATCATCAACAGCCCAAAAAGCACCGCCTTTGTCCACACGGTTCTGGTTAACTTGAAAATCATGGAGTTTCTCCTCAGTAGAAATAGTCTTCGTTCAAAGACAAAACTTCCGGAGACAACCCAGGCCATTGTAAAATGAGCGACTCGAAGATTTTGTTCTTGAACGAAGGGGCCGCTATGCTACAGGCTGCAGTTCACCCAGACGAGGACTTCTCTACAAACGGCCCCGTACATCGGCAACCGGTTACTCAGATCGGTCAAAGGCTGGCACTCATCTTATGGAGCGGAAAACGATGATCACCATTGGACTTGTCGCTTTGGCAGCCATCGGAGGCTATCTGATTGGAGCTTTTGGCGGTGGCTATCTGGTCTTCCAGCTTTCATCCAACCGACACGACCGGGAGTTAGAGGCCGCGATGACCGGGGCTTTCGCAATTGGTCCAGTCGTAAGCCTTTTAGCGGGGATTGGCATGCTGATATTTCGGCTCTCCAAATAAATCCAACCAAAAGGTGCTGCCATTTTTCCAGGAAAAATTTTTCGAGGTTTTTGTCATGGCGCTCACTCCAGATAAAAGAAACAAAAAATTCTGGAGGTTGGCGAAATGGTGGCAATCAATATGGCAACTCGCGAAATTAGTTGCAAAGTGGTGTACTACGGGCCTGGTCTGGGCGGAAAAACAACCAATGTCCGGCACATTTACGAGACCGCCGCGCCGCACACCCGAGGCAAACTGGTCACACTCGATACCGACACTGAACGGACCCTGTTTTTTGACTTTATGCCGCTGGAACTGGGGGAAATTCGGGGATTCAGGACCCGGTTTCATCTCTACACCGTGCCGGGCCAGTACCATTACAAAGCCAGTCGGAAATTGATTGTTCGTGGATTAGATGGTGTTGTGTTTGTTGCCGACAGCCAGTTTGAGCGCATGGATGCGAATATCGAAATGCTCAATGATCTGGCGGAACACTTGCAGGAACAAGGGCTGGATTTTTATCGGGTACCGTATGTGCTCCAACTTAACAAGCGGGATGCGCCTGGGATTATTCCCGTCCGCGAGATGAAACGCGAGTTGATGCGCAAAAACGAACAGGTGATCGAGGCCACAGCCAGCCAGGGAATCGGAGTATTTGAAACCTTAAAAGCGATTGCCAAACTGGTTTTGACCGAACTCCGCAATAACAACCAGCAGCCGCAAACCATGCGAATGTAGAATCTGGTTAGTGGTTAGTGGTGCCAGTTAAGGGTTGAAATTGAGACTTCAAAATCAACAGCTTACAGACAGCAAATTGAACGTCCGAAATTTGAGATTTTGATAAGCCCTTTGTTTTCAACGAACAATTTTTTCAACCCTTAACTGGCATTAGTGATTAGTGGTTAGTTCTTGGTGCCTGGTTCTTCTTCGAAAGTATTGATTTCTAACCACTAACTACTAACCACTAATCACTAACTACTAAAAGAATTCTTCATTCCGCCGGTGCTTCGGCCATGGTCTCTGAAGTTCCGCCCAGGAAGCGGCTGACCACATCTCCGGCCCAATCAAGGCCCAGTTCAGCCAGGAATTGCGTTGTGACCAACCCGACGCGGGCCAGATTGCGCGAAAGCCCAAACAAAATCTGTTGCAGTTCCCAGGTGGAAATCTGGCTCGGGTACTCGCGGGACCAGGGCATATGTCGCAGTCGTTCGGGAATTTCTCCGATAATTTGTCCCAGCAGGTATCGGGTCACGTGCCAGTCGAGGTGGAAGGTCGAGTCTACGTCGTGGATCACCCCGATAATCGTAAACAGGCTCTTGCGGAACATCAACAGGGCGGCTGGAAATCGAATGCCTTCCAAAATCAGTTCGTCCAGCAACCGGGTCAAGGCGTCAATACGCACCAGCGGGAAGAGCGGCAGTTCGTCAATGATTTCCTGAACCTTGCGCCGGATGATTTCCTGTTGTTCGGGTCCCTGTTTACCCGTGGTCAACTTGCACGTGGACTTAAAGACTCGTTTGGCGTCTCGCAGGAAAAATCCCAAAATCAACTGCACGATGAAGCGCCGGGTTTCGCGATCAATTAGACAGCTCAATCCCCAGTCAAAGAGTGCCAGTTCATCCGTTTCCGGCTCATAAAACAAATTGCCGGCGTGCGGATCGGCGTGGAATAGCGCTTCTTCCTGTGGGTAGAAAATCACCGACAAAATCAATTTATCAATCACCAGTTGTGCAATTCGGTCACGCAGATGAGGATTCTTTTTTGCGGCTATCGTGACTTTCATCCCTGAGAGAAATTCCATTCCGGTAATGGCTTTGGTGCGCATCGGCAGCAGTTCTGGAACGCGAACATCCGCGTGGTCGGAATAAAACCGTGTTGCGTCGCGGAGCCGTTCCTGTTCGAAATGGAGCTTGACTTCGCGTTTGAGCAAATCGCGCACTTCCCGTAGAAGTTCTTTAAATCCAACAGTTGGCAGGCCATAGCTCGCCCGATTGTGGTCAAAATGGATGGCCAGGGCTTCGAGGGTTTTCAACTCTTCTTCCCAGTACTTCATAATGAACGGCTTGAGGACTTTGAACACACCGCGTTTACGCTCGCCTCCAGGGGCTTTCCAGGTAAATGGCACCACCGCGCAAACGCTGGCTTCGGCCAAAATCCTGGGGCTGACTTTGATTTTGTAGGACTCAATCTGGGATTTCAGTTCTTCCTGAACCCGCTGGACGATTGATTCATGCGTGACGTCGCGGATGCTGTTTTCCAGTTCCTGCAACCGATGCCGGAATTCAGGATCCAGGTTATGGTTGCGGGCAATGATCTGGCCCAGTTTTTGGAGCGTGGGCATGCGGGCGATCAACGTCAGCAACCGTTCCTGGACCGATGCTTCAAGCGGCGTCATCAACTGTTCGACCAGCTTGGTTTGCAATCGCTCACGACTTAACCGGCTTAAAATGATGTTCCCGGCGTCAACCACCATTGGTTTGTATTTTTGGTACACTTCGGGGACCAGTTCTTCAACTGGAATCAGTTCCAAAAGTACATCCACGATTTCCTTCCGGTTGCTTTCCAGATCAAGCTGCGAAATCAACCCATTCAACCGTTCTCTGGTCTGGTCCAAATTGGTCAGGCGATCTTCATCACCCAACAAATCAAAAAATTCCCCATGCAATTCGTCAGGTGCGAGTGCCAGCAATTTCATAAAAGCATTATAAGCCCGCTCGGCATTGGCCGCTTCCTGGACCGGGTCCAGTTTCTTATTGAATTTGAGCGAACGCTTGGACATCTGAGTTTCCTCTACTGTATGGGGTGAAAATTGATCGTGGGTGGAAATCATAAGGGGTAGCCTCACTCTACCACACGCCCTGCCTTTTGGTGAACGGTTCCGGTGGCAAGCTGGTGGTTTTTCATCGAAATTAAACCTGGGAAATAGTCAACTTTCCCGGCTTCTGGTAAGGTAGTGACGCCCCGCCCTGCAATTTGTTCCTGTTACCATACCAATCATCCGTTTTTCTTCCGAAACGACCAGACACCAATGAATCCAACTGCTTCTGACAACAGCAAGCTTGCCCTGATTTTTTCAAAAATTTTCACCATTGAACGCGGCAGTCCGTCCCCTTTTGGTGCAACTCTGAGGCCAAATGGAATCAATTTTGCTATTTTTTCAAAAAATGCAACGGCGGTGACCCTGGTGCTATTTGTGACGGGTGAATATGAGCCAATTGCCCAGATTCCGCTGGATCCGCATATCAATCGAACTGGCCATGTCTGGCATATTTTTATTCGTGGTCTGGATACAAAAATCCGGTATGGATATCGGATGGATATGGAGCCAAACCCGGAACCGGACCTCCATAAGTTCAACCCGGCCACAATTTTAGTTGATCCGTGCGCCAAGGCGTTGTCGGGGGCTTCTGTTTGGGGGGTTCCGTATCATCGGATCGGAGATGCCGACAGCGGATGGAAAGTCCGCAAACGCCGATCATTGATTGTGGAAAGTTATTTTGACTGGGGTCATGACCAGCCGCTGAATATACCGCTCTCGGAAACCATTTTGTATGAACTCCATGTCCGGGGTTTTACCTGCCACCACTCATCAACTGTCCAACATCCCGGTACATTCCTGGGATTGACTGAAAAAATTCCCTACCTGAAATCCCTTGGGGTAACCGCGGTTGAACTCCTGCCGATTATTGAATTTGAAGAACTTGAAAACCCACGGACCAACCCGATCACGGGCGAAACCCTTTTAAATTACTGGGGATACCATCCAATCAACTTTTTTGCCCCGAAAGCCGCCTATGCTGTGGACGGCCACCACGGACGACAGGTCAAAGAATTCAAGAAAATGGTCAAGACGTTTCACGAAGCCGGGATTGAGGTCATCCTGGATGTGGTCTTTAATCACACGGCGGAAGGTGATAAGCCAGGGCAAACATTCAGTTTTCGCGGAATTGATAATTCGGTTTACTACATGATAGACCTGGAAACCGGTGAATATATTAATTTTACCGGCTGTGGGAACACCATCAACTGCAATCATCCAGTGGTTCGGGATATGATTCTGGAATGTCTCCGGCATTGGGTCACCGAAATGCATGTTGATGGGTTTCGGTTTGATCTGGCCTCGATTCTAGGACGGGGACAAGACGGTGAGGTGCTCGCCAATCCTCCGGTATTAGAGCAAATTGCCGCGGACCCAATCCTGGCCAATACCAAACTCATTGCCGAAGCGTGGGACGCCGCCGGGTTGTATCAGGTCGGTACATTTCCAGCCTGGGGTCGCTGGGCTGAGTTAAATGGGAAATTTCGCGACGATGTGCGCAAATTTGTAAAAGGCGACGCCGGGATGGTGGGGACTATTGCCCAGCGGTTGATCGGGAGTCCTGATTTGTATTTTGCCAGCGGGCGCACGCCGCATCACAGCATCAACTTTATTACCAGTCACGACGGATTCACGCTGGCCGACCTCGTTTCCTACAACGTGAAGCACAACGAAGCCAACGGCGAGCAAAATCGAGATGGACTCGATGAAAACCATAGCTGGAATTGTGGTGTCGAAGGCCCGACCAATGTCGCTGAAATCAACAACCTCCGGCGACGGCAGATGAAAAATATGGCGGCACTCCTCTTGCTTTCCAATGGCGTTCCAATGATCCTGGCCGGCGACGAACTGGGGCGTACCCAGCAAGGCAATAACAATGCCTATTGTCAGGACAACGAAATAAGCTGGCAGAATTGGGAACTGCTCGAAAAGAATGCTGATCTGTTCCGGTTTTTCCGGCTCCTGATCCAGTTTCGCAAACGCTATTCAATTTTTCGGCATGGAAAATTTGGGCAGGTCTGGGAAAAAGGGACTTCAGCGGAATTTCACGGCCCCAAACTCGACTTTTTTGATAAGTCGTACCACTCGCGGTGCCTGGCGTTGCATATTCGGAGTGCTCGCCACCCAGCCGGATCAGACATCCCGGCTGATATTACCAACACCATTCATTTCTATCTGATCGCCAACATGCATTGGGAAGGCTGTGATTTTCAGCTCCCCGCTCTGACCCATGGAAAATCCTGGTATCGGATCGCTGACACCCACCTGGGTCCTCCGGACGATATTGCGGATGACGGAGAAGAAATCAAACTTGACCCGCAAACCCACTACTGGACCGGCCCGAGGACCGTGGTGGCGTTAATTGGGAAATAATACCATTTTGGGCTGAGGGTATCGGGCTAAGGGCTAAGGGAAATACAATTTTTTCAATAGTTTAGCCTCGCCGTAATAAGAGGACTTCATTCCAAAATGGTATAAAACCAGTTCTTCAGCCCTTAGCCCCAAGCCCTCAGCCCTGGTTTTCTCAGCCCGATGTTTTCATGCTGCTTCAGCCTGTTCTTCTTCGACCACGCGACCGTCAAAGAGGTGGATGGTTCGGTCCGCGTAGCGTGAAAACCGTGGGTCGTGGGTCACCATACAAATCGTCGCGCCACCCCGGTGCAGTTCGCGCAGCAAGTCCATCACGGCTTCGCCGTTTTTCGAGTCGAGGTTTCCGGTTGGTTCATCTGCGAGCAGGAGCAATGGGTCTCCGGCAATGGCTCGGGCCACGGCGACACGTTGTTGTTGACCGCCCGAGAGTTGACTCGGTAAATGCTTGGCGCGATGAGACATCCCCACTTTATCGAGTGCATCGTGAACCCGTTTCTTGCGTTCACCCGAGGACATTCCGCGATAGGTCAACGGCAATTCGACGTTTTCATACACCGTCAAATCTCCAATCAAATTAAAACTCTGGAAGATAAAGCCGATTTCACGGTTGCGAATCCGGGCGCGTTCTGAAAGTTTCAGGCTTTCAACCGGCTTATCATTCAGCCAGTAACCGCCGTCAGTCGGTGAGTCAAGTAACCCCAGGATTGACAGCAAGGTTGACTTCCCACATCCAGAGGGCCCGGCAATCGAGACATATTCACCTTTTTTGATTTCCAGATGGACACCTGAAAGCGCGTGGGTTTCAACTTCGTCGGTGTAAAACACCTTGGTGATGTTATCTAACCGGATCAATGATTTCGTGGTTTCTGACATTGTGTTTTCCTTCCTCGTATCACTCAAGACATTCGTTGCTGGTGTCAGTAGTCAGTAGTCAGTAGTTGATAAGTCAGTAGTCAGTAGTCAAAACCCAGATCGTTGAATTCGTCGAATTCTTGAAAAGAATTGTTCCTAATACTACAGCGAGGTTTTAATAAAAAACCGAGTTTTGAGCCCAGGAACTCCCGCGTAGGCACGCTAGCCCAGGGTGCAACCCTGGGACCAACGGCCCGACCTCCCTCCCACCCCACCGGCAACCCAGGGTTTCGAAGACTCCACCCTGGGCTACGAGCCAACACCCGCTTCGCAGGTTAAAACCGAAACCTCGCTGTAGTACTAAATGATTCAAATAAAACAAAATACACTTGACACGAATTCCAAAATCCCAACACTCGACTACTGACTACTGACTACTGACTACTGACTACTGACTACTGACTACTGACGAATAACTCTTTTGAATTAAGCTGATTTCGATCAACGGCATCCCAGGCCGACATATCTGAAAGTATGACCTGTTCACCGGGTTTAAGACCCTCAACGACTTCGATAGTGTTCA
>JACQXX010000102.1 GCA_016208495.1 Acidobacteriota bacterium
TACTGACTACTGACTACTGACTACTGACTACTGACTACTGACTACTGATTACTGACTACCGCCATGGTCAAATTTCGACCAGATCTTCCGAAAATTCCTGCCCTCGTTTGACCAGTTCCGCCGCCAGTTTAATCGCTTCAATCAGGCTTTGGGGATCTGCCAATCCACGTCCGGCAATGTCAAAGGCGGTGCCGTGGTTGGTGGAGGTTCTGATGAAGGGAAGGCCGAGCGTTACGTTGACGGCTTCGCCAAAGGACAGGCATTTAATCGGGATCATTCCCTGATCGTGATAGGAACACAGGACAATGTCGAATTCACCTCTGGCCGCCCGTAAAAAGACATTTTCGGCGGGAATCGGGCCAGTGATGATCATGTCGGGGTGTTCAGTGAGGCAGGTTTCAATCGCTGGAACCATTTCCGAAGCTTCTTCAAGACCAAACAAGCCTCCTTCGGCGCCATGTGGATTGACAGCGGCGACTGCAATGCGTGGCCGCCGGATGCCCCATCGAATCAGTTCACGGTGGGTGAGTGTGAGCATGCGCTCAATGCGTTCTTTGGTGATATAGGTCAACGCCCGGCTCAAGGGAAGGTGATTGGTCAGCAACACCACGCGCAACACCGCCGAAACAAAACCCAGGGCAAAGGTGCGGGTCCCAGTCAAATGGGCGAGGAGTTCGGTGTGCCCGGTGAAACTATAGCCGCCAAGCAGAAGCGACCGTTTATTGATTGGACAGGTGGTTAACCCTTCGATGATGCCAGCCTGATAGAGTTTGACGGCGGCTTCGATGTATTCACCTGAGGCTTTTCCGTAGGTCGGAGAGATTTCACCCCAGGTGAGAGGTTCAAAGAGGTTATCAATGGTGCATAACAGCGGGCGGTCACTCTGAGTTGGGATTGATGCTTCGGAAAAGCGGGCCACCAGTTCGTCAAATGGCCAGACATCCATCTCAAATGGAAGATCAAGGTGGCGGGCGACCTGGCGCAGATGATTGGCGTCTCCGACGAGGATCAGGTCAGCCACGGCACGCACCTCGGGGTCGGTGCAGGCTTTCAGGGCAATTTCTGGGCCAATCCCGGAGGGGTCTCCGATGGTAATTCCAATTCTGGGTTTCCAGGTGGACGGGGTAGATGCGGAAAACTCTTGTGTCAAGGTTTGATATCCTCAGTGCCAGAAATAAATCTTGGAATTTGGGGACCGGGCTGAGAGGCATAAATGCCAGAGAAGAGAAATGAACCCGATCTGGACAAGGGGACAAGGGGACAATTCCACCAAATTTGTGAGTGTGACTGACGTTCGGTTGGGAGCGGGGATGAGACGATTGGTTTTTTCTCCAGGTCTTTGTGTCTCCCCATACTTCTTGTCACCCACATACTCAACTTTCCTTCTCCTGGGGCTCATGCCTGTGAGAGTCTGATCGGGATCAAGGGCCACACCAGATCAGGCTCTCGGGAAGTATCATATGGGAGGGCAAAAATCAATATCCGGTGCAGGAGCCGCCGGGAAAGGGCTGGGCCCGCAGTTGCCGCCAGTCAGGCTAAACGTTGAAAAGATAAGGAGATTAGCTCCTTTTTGCCACGCAACCTGCCTTGACAGTCGGTTTTGCGAAATGGTACTTTTTTGGCCGCATCCCCACACTAACCTCCTCCGCATGCAGTTCTATATGAGCAAGAAAGCGTCTGATTTTATTTTTGATGAGCGAAGTCGTGACATTTTGTTGGCGATTGTGAAGCTCCATATTGCCACTGGTGAAGCGGTTGGTTCCCGCACGCTTTCAAAAAATTCCAAACAGACTCTGAGCGCGGCCACCATTCGCAACATCATGGCGGACCTGGAAGAGGCTGGATATTTATCTCAGCCACACCCGTCAGCCGGTCGGATCCCGACTGATAAAGGCTATCGCTATTATGTTGACAATTTGATCCGTGGCGCCCGGGTTTCGCGATTGGATGAGGAATTTATTCACCGGTCACTTTTGACGGATCCTGAATTAACCCGTGAGAACCTGCTGGAACGAACTTCGCATCTGTTGTCGCAAATCTCGCACCATGTGGGCATTGTCCTTTCCCCCAGGTTTTCACAGGATATTATTCAGCATATTGAGTTTATTCGATTGTCAGAAGGACGGATTCTGGTTATCGTCGTCTCCCGCACCGGGATTGTCCACGATTGTGTGGTTCGCCTGGACGAAGACTTATCGCAGGACGAACTCAATCGCACCTCACGATATTTGTCAGAAAATTTCAAAAATTGCAGCCTTGGCGCCATCCGCGAAGAGCTTCTGGTCCGCATGACCGAAGAAAAAGCCCTCTATGACCGCCTGTTAAAAAACGCGATTTTGTTGTGCACCCAGACCATTGACCACGATGCCGAGCAGGCGGACGTGTATGTTGATGGGACGGTGAACATGTTGAATCAGCCTGATTTTGTTGATCTTGATCGAATGCGGGCTCTGTTCCGAATGTTTGAAGAAAAAGGGCGACTGGTGAAAATTTTGAACAAATGCCTGGCGATGGTGCCTGACGGTGGAATTGCCATCCAAATCGGGGCTGAAAACCAGCTTCCAGGCATGCGTGACTGCACCATCATTACCTCACCCTACTCATTTAGCAATCAGGTCATTGGCGGAATCAGCATCGTGGGGCCAACCCGGATGCATTACACCCGCGTCATCAGCATTGTAAGCTACGTGTCTCAACTGTTTAATCAATTGCTGAATGAGGAGGGGCCGTTTGAAATTCGCCAGGATGGGTCAATTCACCTGATTGACCAGAAATTGAAGCCGACACCGTTTGCCCTTCCGATTCCGGAATGACCAGTGGCCAGTGGGAGAAATTTTAAGCCTGCACCAGTTCGGGTTGCTTTTGTAAAGAGTTGCAGCCGAATCCGCAACAGCGAATAGGCTCAAAACGACCTCAGGTGACCCCGCCCAGGTTTTTTTATGGATCCGTCATCACGACGCTTGGCAACATCGCTTTGTTTTCGGTAAGGTAAGACAGCACACAGTTTTTCAAAAACCGGTGTGATTCAAACACCGCCCGCACCCATTCGTGAGTCAATCACCTGTCATTTCTGTTTTCAGCAACGCTCTTTTTATTGTTTTTCCATCTTCAGTCCAGTGCCTTGGACCACAACTGACCAACTGCCGAACCGAAGTTCTTGCCATTATTTGCCTGGTTCATTCACTTGTGCACATTCAGTGCTCATTGAAAACGGTTGTTTTTGTGCTGGCGATGTTGGTTCAGGCGGGTTTTCGTTCCCAGTCCAATCACCGAATCCCCGACCGTTGAAAACTGAGAAAAAGAATGACAGCGCGGCAAAAAATCTTTACCAGTTACCTGTGTTCATTTCATTTCTGATATTGAGCCACTAACCACCCGGAGGGTCTGTGACGAATATTCCCGTTCATTTCGAGTCATCAAAGCAAAAAGAAGAACCTGCGCCCCAGATGCCGGAAACGATACAACCGGAATCTGGTGTCACGGAAATCGAATCTCAGCCGGAGGTTGTTGCGGTGCAAACCCCAGAAGTTTCAGCGGCTCAGCCAGTCGTGGCTGAGCCGGAGCCTGCCGAAGTTGTTGCCCCTGAACCACCCAAAGGGCTGGAGCCGGTTGAACCCCAACCAGAACCACCGGTTGACCCGCCGGCGGCACCACCGGTTGAGGCGAAACCTCAGTCAAGTGGTGGTCTCACAATGGAGGAAACCGTTCAGTTGCTCACTGATCTGGCAACTTTACAGGAAAATCTGGCCCACGCTGAACAGCAAACACTTTTGGCTCGCAAACACGTTGAAATCGTGCAAGAGCAGCTTGCCAAGGTCAATGAAGAAAAGAATTCCTGGCACGAGCAGTTGCTGCGTCAGCGGGCTGAATTTGAAAACTTCCGCAAACGGGTTGAACGTGAAAAGCAGGAGTTGCGGCTGAATTCCAGAGTAGATGTGATCAGAAGCATGCTGGAGGTTTTAGATAACCTTGAGCGGGCACTCACCATCGGGCAATCGGATTCAGGCAACCTGGAAGCCTTTTTGGAAGGTGTCCAACTGATCCAAAAACAATTGTTTGGCTCCCTGACCAACTTTGGCTTGACGCCAGTCAAAGCCGTTGGCGAAATGTTTGATCCGTCCATCCACGAGGCGGTGGCAACTCAAGTATCAGAGGACCTGGAGCCAAACACCATTGTTGACGAACTGCAGCGAGGGTACCAGCTTGGCGACCGATTAATCCGTCCCGCCCGGGTCCGAGTCGCGATTCGGGGCTAAGGGATCGTTAAAAATAAATTCCTGGGAGCGCAGGCGTCCCGCCCGCCATAAGTCGGAAGATGCGGGCAAGATGCCCGCGCTCCCAAATGAAAACGGGAAGTTGATTTTTTACAGTCCCTAAGGATGGGGGCGATTCCTGTGCAAAATTCACTGTGAGGCCACTGGTTTTTGCCTTTTCGGCAACCTGGTTTTGTTTTCACTTATTTTTGATGAATGTTCACCCACCAATTGGCGGCGCTTTGCTGGTTGTCAATTCGGCAACAACAAAAAACTGCCAGATGGATCTACTTAACCGAACACACTCCTTCACTCCCGTATTCAGTCGGGGGGATTCAGTAAGTCTTTAGGAAAGGCTGAAAAGTTTATGGGGAAGGTCATTGGCATTGACTTGGGTACGACCAACTGTTGTGTGGCTGTCATGGAGGGGGGAACGACGCAAATCATTCCCAATAAAGAAGGTGGCCGTACAACTCCGTCCGTCGTCGGGTTTACAGACAAGGGGGAACGACTCGTAGGGCAGATTGCCAAGCGCCAGGCAATTACCAATGCCGCCAATACTGTCTATGCAGTGAAACGCTTAATTGGGCGCAAATTTAACTCCCCTGAAGTCCAGCGGGCACGGGAAAGCAGTCCGTATGAAATTTCCGAAGCCCCAAATGGCGATGCCCGGGTCCGTGTCCAGGGACGTGACTATAGTCCACCTGAAATTTCAGCCATCATTTTGCAGCGACTCAAGGCTTCGGCTGAAGATTTTCTCGGTGAAGAAATTGAGGAAGCCATCATCACCGTCCCGGCCTACTTTGATGATTTCCAGCGCCAGGCGACTAAAGATGCTGGAAAAATTGCCGGATTGAATGTCCAGCGGATTATCAACGAACCAACGGCTGCCGCACTGGCCTATGGTTTGGGGAAGACCCAATCGGAACGCATCGCCGTCTATGACCTGGGTGGCGGCACGTTCGATATCTCAATTTTGGAAATGAACGATGGTGTTTTCGAAGTTCTTTCCACCTGCGGTGACTCGTTCCTCGGTGGCGAAGACTTTGACCAACGGATCATTGACTGGCTGATTGAGGAGTTTAAAAAACAGACCGCCATTGACCTGCGGGCTGACCGGTTGGCGCTTCAGCGGTTGAAAGAAGCCGCCGAACGAGCCAAGTGCGAAGTTTCCACCTCGCTGGAGGCCAATATCAATCTGCCGTTTATTGCGGCTGACGCCACTGGCCCCAAGCATCTTAATATCAATCTGACCCGCGCCAAATTTGAAGAACTGGTTTCGGATCTGGTTGAAAAAACAGTTGAACCCTGCCAGAAAGCCCTGTGGGATGCCCGTTTGAAACCCGAAGACATTGATCAGGTGCTTCTGGTTGGAGGGCAAACCCGTTCCCCCATCATCCACGAGTGTGTTCGCAAAATCTTTAATAAAGATGCTTCAACCGCCATCAACCCGGATGAAGTCGTGGCGATTGGTGCTTCGATTCAGGGTGCGGTGCTGACGGGTGAAGTAAAGGAACTGGTTCTGCTGGACGTGATTCCGCTCTCGCTCGGGATTGAAGTTCGCGGTGGACTGTTTCAGAAAGTTGTGGAACGCAACTCAACCATTCCAATTCGCAAAGGGTTGACCTTCACCACCGTTGCTGATAACCAAAACTCAGTCGAAGTCCATATTTTGCAGGGGGAACGCGAAATTGTCGCCGGCAATCGCTCGCTTGGACGATTTGAGCTGGTTGGGGTTCCGCCGGCACCGCGGGGTATTCCACAGATTGAAGTTGTGTTTGAAATCAATGCCGATGGGATTGTCCAGGTTTCAGCTCGCGACAAAATGACCGGGCTTGAACAGGCAATGCGTGTCACTCCTTCGTCGGGTCTGTCAGCCTCGGAAATTTATGATCTGATCAATGAGGCTCAGATCAATGCCGAAGCTGACCGCCGCACCAAAGAATTGCTCCTGCTCAGGAGCCGCCTCGAAGGGTTGATGCAAAATACTCAGCGGTCATTTAGTGAATTTGGCTGGATGTTGTCAGCTAATGATCAAGAAATGGTTCGTGACACGCTGCTGCAAGCCAAAGATGGGCTCTCGTCCCAGGATCCGCTCTTAATCCGTCAACTCCTTGAAGCCCTTGAACATGCGGCGAAGGTGATTACCGATGCCATGTTTAGCCCGGCGGCTTCTGGGCAGGAACCAGGTCCTTCAAGCGAAGCTGATGCCGGGGAAAGTGGGACCAAATTGTTGACAGAATAGGAAAGACGTTTAAGTTTTGAGTTCTGAAAAAACCAGGGCTGAGGGCTTGGGCTGAAAAGGCCAGGGCTTGGGGCAGAAAGACTCGCAAGCTCGGAGCAAAGGAAGGGATGAGGGATGACGGATGAGGGATGAAACAAAACCAATTCTTCAGCCCAATTTCTTCAGCCCAATTTCTTCAGCCCTAAGCCCTAAGCCAGGCCCTGAACCCTGGTTCTGTAGCTCAAAACTTAATCCAAGACTCAAAATTTTCGCAGTGAGGTTTTAGCAACTGCAATGGCAACCAAAAGAGATTACTACGAGGTCCTGGGTGTCCAGCGTGATGCCAATGAGGCCGAAATCAAAAGTGCATACCGTAAACTGGCCATGAAGTACCACCCGGATAAAAATCCAGGTGACCAGGAAGCAGAAGAAAAATTTAAAGAGGCCGCCGAAGCCCATCGGGTATTGTCTGATCCACAACAACGAGCCCGATATGACCGGTTTGGCCACGCCGGAGTTGGAACGGCAGCCGCTGGCGGTAGCCAGGGATTTGGTGACTTTACCAATATTGAAGATTTGCTCGGCGATTTATTTGGGTTTCGGGATGCCTTTGGTGGCGGTGGTCGTCGAGCCAGCCAGGTCCAGCGCGGAGCTGATCTGCGCTACGACCTTGAAATTACCCTTGAAGAAGCGGCCAATGGGGTCAGACCCCGAGTGCGGATTCCACGGCTCGAAACCTGTGAAACCTGTACCGGATCAGGTGCCGCCGCTGGTTCATCCCCCTCAACCTGTACCACCTGTAGCGGCACAGGTCAGATTCGATACCAGCAAGGGTTTTTCAGCGTCAGTCGAACCTGTTCGGCGTGCCGGGGCACTGGCCGCATGATCAAAAATCTATGTAAAGATTGTCGCGGGGAAGGCCGGGTCCAAAAAGAAAAAGTGCTTGAACCAAAAATTCCGGCTGGGGTTGATACCGGAGCTCGGATTCGAATTCAAGGTGAAGGTGAATCGGGAATGGGCGGCGGCCCGGCTGGCGACCTCTATATCGTCATTCATGTCAAAGAACATGAAACCTTCAAGCGGCAGGACAACAATCTCTATTGCACGGTTCCGATTACCATTTCACAGGCGGTTCTCGGCACCGAAATCAAGGTCAACACCCTCGAAGGCGAAGAAACACTGTCTATTCCCGAAGGCACCCAAACCGATACCGTCTTCCGCATTCGCAATAAGGGCATTGTTTCACTTTCAGGTCGTGGAAAAGGCGATTTGTTTGTTTCAGCGACGGTGGTTACCCCAACTCGCCTGTCACGAGAACAGCGAAAACTCTTTGAGGAACTGGCGAAACTGGAGTCTCAACAGACCGAAGAAGGGTTTTTTGACAAAGTGAAGAATATTTTTGGATAGGAATTTGGTGATTGGCTCTGGGGAATCCATTCTCCCCAGAACCCGGAACCCTGACAAGGTGACCGACTGACAAGGTGACCGGGTGATTTTTTCATCCCTCATCCTTCATTCCTTATCCTGTCCGAAAACCCGGAACCCAAAAATAAGCTCCCAGACCTTCAGGCTGTAAAAATCCATCGTTGACGGATTTACTCAAAGTCTGGTAAGTTAGGCACGCCTACCATTTCGTTTTCATCCAGGGTTTCTCGCACAATTTCATCGGCACCTAGCCACTTCATTGAAAGACCTTCAACTCTTGCGGAGGAACGTCCATGGCATCCTTGTTGAAAAAATTTCTCTTCACGGCCACTCTCACAACCGTGATGCTCGTTGCCGTCGGGCTTTTGGGGACCACAGCAAAGGCTCAAACTCCAGAAAGCCCGGTCTCATTGCCGGTTGCTTCAGAATACACAATGGCCTGTGCCGGGTATATTGCTTCCGGACCTGCATCTGAAGAAATTCAAATTGTTGGTGCGGACCGCGAATCTGAGCACGATATGTTCGCCGATGGCGACATTGTCTACCTCAACAAAGGCCGTGGGAGCAATGTTCAGCTTGGAGCTGAATACCAGATTGTTCGCAACATTGGCCCCGTCAAGGATTTTAAAGGTGGAAAGGTTGTCGGAACGCTGATTTATGAATTAGGTCTTTTGCGGGTCATCGCTTTGCAAGACAATACTGCCACGGCCCAAATCAAAGTTGCCTGCCGGCCAATTAGTTTTGGGGATGCGGCTGTTCCCTACGACAAAAAAGTTTCACCCACCCCTCGGCCTTATAAGCCACTCTCTGTCGCTGGTACCCCAACCGGACGAACGTCAGGTCAAATTTTAGCAGCGCCGGATAACCGGGAATTTTTGGCCCAAAATGATATTGTGTACCTCAATATCGGTGCTGACAATGGGGTCAAGGTTGGTGATTACCTGACGATTTACCGCCGATTGGGCAGTGATGGAATTACCAGGTTTCGCGATGACCGGGTTGGTTCACCCCGCCGGAGAGACTACTCCAGTGATCGCTACAACAGCCGTGACAATACCTCGATTGCAACGGTAACCAAACCAAAGCCCCAAATTATTGAACAGGTACCTCGAAACACGCTCCCACGAGCATTGATTGGTGAAGTTGTCATTGTGCGGGTTGAGGCAAATGCTGCCACCGCGATCATTACCCGAACCACTCGTGAAGCGTACCCTGGTGATTTCGTCGAACTCCAATAACTCCATTGTTCTCCACCAATCCAAATTGTGCCTGCCAGTGCGATGTACTGGCAGGCTTTTTCTTTTTGGAAAGCCCCTCACCCCTTTCTGGAATTTGGTATGGCCTTTCCAGCCAAGTTACGTTACCCTGACCAGTTTTGCTGTTTCATCCAAATTTTAACCCCATTGAATTGTAAAAGGTGAATGTTGTGAAAGTACGTCAGGACCTTCGGAATGTCGCGATTATTGCCCACGTAGACCATGGCAAGACCACGTTGGTTGATTCCATGCTCAAGCAATCAGGACTCTTCCGCTCGAATGAACGAATTATTGACCGCGTCATGGACAATATGGATCTGGAACGCGAACGCGGCATCACGATCATGGCCAAAAATACGTCGGTTGAGTATCACGGTGTCAAAATCAATATCCTCGACACCCCAGGCCACTCTGATTTTGGCGGCGAAGTGCAGCGCATTCTCAAAATGGTGGATGGCGTGATGTTGCTGGTGGACGCTTCGGAGGGGCCGCTTCCGCAAACGCGATATGTGCTTTCCAAAGCCCTGGAACAAAATCTGAAATCAATTGTGGTGATCAACAAAATTGACCGCCAGGATGCCCGTCCCCAGGAAGTGGTCAATGAAGTGTATGACCTGTTTATTGACCTCGATGCCAATGACGACCAGATTGATTTTCCAATTATCTATGCCATTGCGCGGGATGGAATGGCGAAACTAAGCCTGGAGGAAGAGGGCAATGATTTGCGCCCGCTCTTTGAACAAATCATCAAAACGATTCCGCCGCCCCCAGATCGCCGCGAAGAGCCGCTCCAGGTGTTGGTGACCAATATTGCCTATGACGAATATGTTGGAAGACTCGGAACCGGGCGAATTGTGGCTGGCGAAATCAAAATGGGCGATCAAGTGATGCTCATCAAACGGGATCGGCAGATGGAACGCCATAAAATCACCCAGTTGTACACTTTTGACGGGTTGAAACGGGTTTCGTGTGACCGCGCTGGCGCCGGCGATATCATTGCGGTTGCAGGGATCGAAGCGATCAACATCGGTGAAACCATTGCTTCGGTGGAAAATCCGATTCCGCTGCCGCTGATCCAGATTGACGAACCGACCATCTCGATGATCTTTTCAGTCAATAATTCACCGTTTTCTGGAAGAGATGGGAAGTATGTGACCTCACGTCAGTTACGCGAACGGCTGTATAAAGAGACATTGGGGAATGTTTCGATCCGCGTGGATGACACCGACTCTCCGGAAAGTCTGAAGGTCTCGGGACGAGGCGAACTCCAGCTTTCGATTTTGATTGAAATGATGCGCCGCGAAGGGTACGAAATGCAGGTCTCAAAGCCCGAAGTGGTCATCCGGTTTGAAGACGGCATCAAAAAAGAACCCATCGAACTGGCCGTGATTGACTGTCCCGATACCTTTATTGGTGTGGTGACGGAAGCAATGGGCCGCCGAAAAGGCAATATGACCAAGATGGTCAACCACGGTACGGGTCGAGTTCGCATGGAATTTGAAATTCCTTCACGTGGCTTGATCGGATTTCGCTCGGAATTTCTGACCAATACCAAAGGAACAGGCATTCTCAATACTCTGTTTCTCAAATGGGGTGAATGGTCAGGTGCGATTACGACTCGCCTGACCGGCGCTCTGGTGGCTGACCGTTCTGGGGAAGCAACTGCCTATGCCTTGTATGGGTTACAGGAACGCGGCGAATTGTTCATCCGACCGCAAACCCCAGTTTACGAAGGCATGGTCGTGGGTGAAAACTCCCGCGAAGTGGATCTGGACGTCAACGTAGTTCGGGAAAAGAAACTGACCAATATGCGGGCTTCCACTTCGGATGAAGCCATCCGCCTGATTCCATTTCGTGAATTGTCGCTTGAACAGGCACTCGAATTTATCCGGGATGATGAACTGGTGGAAATTACTCCGGCGGCGATTCGGATTCGGAAACGAGTCCTGGCTGCCAATATGCGTCCCAAACGAAAGAGTGAAGAGTCTTGAACCTCCCCGCCCTACCGCTGCGCGGTTGAGGACAGGGCTTTCTCGCATTTTTTCTGGTAAAGAGCTAACTAATCACCGGATACAGGTGCAACTTGAGAAAAATTTGAGCTTTTCTTGAGGACAAAATAAAAGCCAACCCGGTATTGTCACTGCCGAACTACTTCACCGTAGAACTCTGGTTGACGGAGAATGCGAACCACCGTCAACCAGATCACTTTCTTTCATCAAAACCCCGAAGACCCATTGGCCTCTCTCCCCTCAATTTCCCACCTCACCCGTTCAAAGAAGCTTCCCAACCTGATTCGCTTCCATTGCTTTCATTGATGTCCAAAACCACTGGCAACGGAGGTGACCTCCTGCTTCGACAGGGGATTTACCTGTGGAATCAGTCAATCATTTTGACGCTGCGGCTGTGAACGTGGTATCGTGGGGCGTCAATAATTCAATCCAATTACAATTTGCAGGGTTTTTCACATCAAGGGTTTTCCAAAGGGATTATCGAGCCGGGGAGGTTTTTAAACGATAAGTCTCTTTTTGCTTATCGTTCGTTGGCGCCGACCACGACTAAACTCCTTGTTTGGTCAAGCTCAAACCATTGAAAAATAAAGATTTGAGGATTGTATGGTAAAAAAAATCGGTGTATGCGTCTGGATTGCCTGCCTGACCTGCGTGGTTGGCCAGCCGGTGGTTGAACTGAGCCACCATATTGCCAAGCCGGGACATATTGCGAAACCAGGTCATATTGTGCGACCAATCACTGGATCTTCACTTCTGGAGATGCAGTCCTAGTGCATCTGGCGGGCTGGTCCCGCGAGCAAGAGTGGGCATTGGGGGGAACATGCGAAAATATTTAGCTTCGCTTCTATTTCTATTGAGTTTGCTGACGGTTTATGTGCCGTTGCCGTCGGTTGACGCCGATCAGGCTGGTGTGACGGCCAATGTCGAAGTCTTGATGCCGGGCGGGTTGTTGGAACGAACCAACACGGTGGCCTATACCGCCAATGGTCGCTATGGGGTCATTGCTTCAGCTCAGGCCCGACCTGGGGATACCGACCCTCATTCCGGGCAATATGCCTATGCGTTTGATGCTTTAACCGGCGCGATTACCGATCAATACTGGTTGGGGCCAACACCGAGCCGAACCGTCCTGCATAAACTTACTTCACAGGTGGCTATTGTTCACCAAAGCAAAGAGCCGGAAACCTTTGGGGCTGGGTGCATCAGTCTGATTGCGATTGATGGGGCTGGCCAATTTAACCAATCACCACATCTCAATTCACTGCTACCAGAACCGATCCAGGTTCTTCTGCCTGCGTGTGGAAATCCAGACCAGTATTCATCTGAAATTTTGGATGAAATCTGGATGCATCCACAAACACCAGTTGCGATTGTTTCAAACAAAGCCTCGTTGTTTGCTGTCAGCCTGACTGACGGCACGATTTTGAATCGAATCGAAATGATTCCCCCCGACTTGTTTGAAGAAGGGTGGCGAATTTCCGATTTTGACGTCAACGTTCAAACTGGTCGAATTGCCGTCTTGAAGCGGTCAAATGATGAACGATTTAGCCTGAGCTTTGTGCGGTATACCCATCCCGGCAGCTTTACATTTTTGGGTGAAACTCTGCGGGTGGTGGATATTATTGGCGACCAGAGCAACGTCGCTTTCAATGAAGATGGTACTGAGGCTTTTGTCGCCGCCAGTGGGTCTGGGTCGCTGTATCGGTTTACGTTGCAAGGCATTCGGATTTCAACCTTCCGCCTGCCGTTTATGCAGGCCGAAAGCAGTGCCGAAGCCGAGGCGACGCCACTGATTGTGTTATCACTGGCCAATAGTACCCGTCTGGCAATTCAAAAACCGGGTCACATCCAAAAACCAGGTCACATCCAAAAACCAGGGCATATCACGCTGATCAATGATACCAAAGGCACGATTAGCTTTGTGGCTGAACAGACTTTTTCGTCAGCCTTGACCAATTTATCTTTTGATCGGACTGGAAACCTGGGATTTGTCGGTACACTCAACGGCGAGGTTTTCCAATTCTCGTCCTTTGATGGGCAATTCACCCAAATGCCGATGGGTCTGCAAGATGCCATCAGTCTAACCTATGACGATACACATCAACGGTTAAGCATTGGCACAAATCTGGCACAAGCTTCGGATGGCACTCCGGTCAGTGCCGTTCGCCTGGTTGACGTCCAGTAAATTGAATCAATTCCTTTGAGTTTTGGACTCCGCTTCTCTGACCACGATGGTTGGCCGGGAACGGGTTTCAAAACTCAAATTTATTTTGTAGAAGCTCAGGTTCCGGCATTCCAAAAATAGAAAAAATTCAGTTATGTCGTTCTGCCGATTGATTTTCGTGGTTACCCTGGTTTTGACGGCCTGTGTCCAGGTTGGTGCTGGCGTCCCCCAGCGACACACACTGACGGGTGATATTCGGGTCCATCCTCAAGTTCAGTCCAGTTTTTTATCCCAAAATCGGGACATCCTGGTGTATTTGCCTCCCAATTATGAAAAGCACACCACCAAGCGGTACCCGGTTCTGTACATGCATGATGGCCAAAACCTCTTTGACGGCGCGACGTCGTTTATTCCCGGCGCTGAATGGCGAGTTGATGAAACCGCTCAGGCACTGATCACTGCCGGCCAGATTCGACCCGTCATTATTGTGGCCATCTACAACACTCGGGATCGAATTGCCGAATACACACCAACTCCGGATCCAGAATACCCCAATGGGGGCAAAGCTGATCTCTATGCCCGAATGCTGGTTGAGGAAGTAAAACCCTTCATTGATCGAACCTATCGGACCAAACCGGATGCCTGTAACACCGCGCTGGCAGGTTCCTCGCTGGGTGGTTTGGTTTCATTGCATATCAGCTTGAAATATCCGGGCACCTTTGGGCGAGTTGCCGTGATTTCTCCATCTGTTTGGTGGGATAATCGGGTCATCGTGAACGAAGTTTCAGCTTTGCCTGCCCGGTTACCATTCAGAATTTGGCTTGACATCGGGACACAAGAAAGCACCAGCAGCATACCGAACGTGAGGCTTTTGCGTGATACCTTGATTGGCAAAGGCTGGATGCTCAACCAGGATCTGAAGTATCTTGAAGCAGAAGGCGCCAGACACAACGAAAGTGCCTGGGCACTCCGAGTCGAACCTATCTTGAAATTTCTATTTGGACCTGGAAGCACCAAGTTGAGGTGTTAGGAGGATGAGAACTGGGGGTTTTGAAACCCAACCTTCAAAAGAAAACCCTGAACCCGGAGGGGACTATGGCTATTAAACCAACTGATGCAAAAAAACTCGCCGACCAGTTTAACACCCGTGAGCTTTCACATTTGATCGAAGTCTCGGATGAACTGATGCGTGTGGTGATGGAAGCTGGAGAATTTGACAAGGCTGAAGGCGCTGCCCAGGCAGCGGCGGAAATGTCGGCGGCACTGGTGGTTCGCAAAGAGGGCGGGGTGCGTGAACTTGCCCGCCGGGTGCGCGACCGTGTCACAGAGGACAAAACCGCACCCGGGGTTGAGGCTCAACCAGCCGAAACCCAACCGGAGTTCAAAGCTGCTGACACCGATCCACCTGGAGAACCCCAACCTGCAAGCTGAAGACATTGATTGGGCTGAAGACATTGGGCTAGGGGCTGAGGGCTGAAGAAGTTGGGCTGAAGAACTGGGTTTATTTCATCCCCCATCCCTTCAATCGCTCCGAGCTTGCGAGTCTTCATCCCCAAGCCCTGAGCCCGTCTTCTTCAGCCCGATGTCTTCAGCCCAACATTTTCCTCCCCAACCTATGACTGAACATCTCTGGATCAATGCTGCCCAACTTGCTACCCCAACCGGTTCACCAGCGTGCGGTGCCGGACCGATGAATACCTTGCAAATAATTGAAAATGCTGCCGTTTTAGTTCGTGATGGAAAGATTGCGGCGCTTGGGGCGACTGATGAAGTCCGGAAAATCACTTCGGAACAAGCCGAACTTCACGATGTCGGCGGGCTGACGATTGTACCTGGGCTGGTTGACGCTCATACCCATCCGGTCTTTGCTGGAACACGGGCGGATGAGTATGAACAGCGAATTTTGGGGAAGACCTACAAGGAAATCTCGGCGGCGGGCGGGGGGATACGGCGTTCGGTTCGGTTGACACGAGCCGCAACCGAAGATCAATTAACCGAACTGGCCATCCACCGGGCCAGGTCTTTTGTGTCGCACGGAACGACAACCATTGAAGGAAAAAGTGGTTATGGGCTCTCGCTCGAAGATGAACTCAAGCTCCTGCGAGTCCTTCGGACGATGAATCAAACCACGCCGCTGGAAGTAGTTCCTACATTTCTCGGTGCCCACGAAATCCCCGATGAATACCGCGAGCGGCGTGATGAATATCTGACTTTACTCGTTGAAACCATGCTTCCAGCCGTTGCCAAAGAACACCTGGCGGTCAACTGCGATATTTTTTGCGAGCCGCATGTGTTTTCACTTGAGGAATCACGGACCTATTTAAAAGCCGCCAAACAGCTTGGATTTGGACTGCGCGTCCATGTTGATCAACTCACCCGCTCTGGTGGCTCGCAACTGGCTGCTGAACTGGGCGCCGTATCAGCCGATCATCTTGAACAGGCTGAAGAAGAAGAACTCCTGGCGCTCAAAGAAGCCCGAGTCTTTCCAGTTTTGCTGCCGGGTTCGGTTTTCCACCTGGGATTGAAAAAATATCCGCCTGCCCGCCGCATGATTGAACTGGAACTCCCAGTTGTACTGGCAACTGATTTTAATCCGGGAAGTTCGCCTTCACTCAGCCTACCAATGGCCATGAGCCTGGCCTGTACTCAGATGCGGATGACACCCGGCGAAGCCCTCACCGCCTGCACGCTCAATGCTGCCCACAGCCTGGGCCTGGGAGACCGGATTGGTTCGCTTGAAGTTGGGAAGCAGGCCGATTTTGCCGTTTTTGATGTCACTGATTACCGACAAATTCCTTACTACTTTGGAACGCATCTGGTGCAGGCAACTGTCAAACGCGGGGAAGTTGTGTACTTTAAGACCAGTTTGTAGTCAGTAGTCAGTAGTCAGTAATGCCAGTCAAGGGTTGAAGCAGTTTTGGTTTTTAACCTACGAAGTAGGTGACGGCTCGTAGCCCAGGGCGAGTCTTCGAGCCCTGGGAACCGGTCACTCCCCACTTTTCCCGCCTGGCCAGCCGCCGCCGTGGGCGGCGGCTGGCCAGGCGGGGGAAATCTGGATCTGACCCGCATCCGGTGGTAGCGCGTCCAAAGCGACGCTGACCACCGGCTCACCTTACTCCATCCCAACGGGGATGAAAACCAAAAAACACTTCAATCCTTAACTGGCATTACTGACTACTGACTACTGACTACAAATCTGGTATTCTCCCCGATTCTATTTTTCACTACCTCTTACACGTTCTAACCCGTCGCAAAATAAGTTGGTTCAAGGTGCTTTTGAAGAGCGCCTGAATTTTGGCTGCATTGTCAGTCGAGGAGGAGTTCTACCTTCATGAAAATTTTGTTTTCCGTGTGGTTCATTGCGAGTTTTGTGTTCAGTTTATGGATCCCGAATGGAACCGTATCATCCAATACCCGGTTGATGCCGGCAAAAGTTGAAAGCGGCAATACGGTTCAACTTCCACGTCACCCAACGCTGTCTCCGGATGGCAACACCGTTGCATTTAGCTGGCGCGGCGATATCTGGACCGTTTCGACCCAGGGTGGGACAGCGTTTCGGTTAACGGCCCATCCAGCCTATGATTCACAACCTCAATGGTCACCTGACGGGAAGTGGGTTGCGTTTGCTTCGACCCGAAACGGAAACACCGATGTTTTTGTCATGTCTTCGCAGGGAGGCTCACCCCGCCAACTGACGTTTTATTCTGGCGGAGATGCTCCGGTGGGTTGGACGGCTGATAGTCAAGCGGTGCTTTTTACGTCAGTGCGCGAATATCGAAATGCCGGAAACATCCCGTCGCTCTACCGGATCGCACTTTCAGGCGGCCAGCCACAGCGAATGCTTGAAGAAGGTGCAATGGAAGCCCGCCTGTCTCCGAATGGAAAACAGATTGCTTTTACTTCCGGACGGGTTGAATGGTGGCGGAAACGGTATCGTGGCACGGCCAATTTCGATCTCTGGACCTATATTCCAGGCACAAAGAAATACACCCAGTTGACCACGCACGAGGGAAATGACCACTGGCCGCTGTGGTCACCTGATTCAGGCGAAATTTATTATGTTTCCGATGAAGATCAGACCTTTAACCTCTGGATGATGAGCAGCACGGGGGCTGGCAAACGCAAATTGACGAGTTTTAAAGATGATGGTGTGCGATTCCCAACGATTTCGGCGAACGGCAAGATGATTGCCTTTGAAAGCAGTACCGATCTGTATGTGATGGAAACGGCTGGGAAAAGCCCTCGCAAACTCCAAATCGAAGCCCCAACCGATGATTCTGAAAATCCGACGGACCGGCGGGTGCTGACTGGACAGGCCACCGAGATGGCACCGTCGCCTGATGGTGAGCAGGTTGCTTTTGTGGTGCGCGGCGAAATCTTTGTGGTGAAAAAAGACGGCGGTCAGGCCAAAGCCATTGCCAGCCATGCCACACGAGAACAGGATCTGGTCTGGTCGGCGGATGGGAAATCACTGGTGTTTGTTTCAGCTCGGGATGGAAACCTGGAGTTGTACTCGGTGACCTCGGACGAAACGGAAGAAAAGCGGTTGTCGTGGGCGCTCAAGACCAAAATCACCCGATTGACCGAATCACCGGAACCGGAATCGAATCCGGCGTTTTCTCCAGATGGCAAGAAACTGGCCTTTGTGCGTGGACGTGGTGATTTGTATGTCGCCGACGCCGACGGCAAAAATCCGGTGCGACTGGTCGAAGGGTGGAGCACGCCGCAGTTTTCCTGGTCTCCGGATGGTGAGTGGATTGCCTATACCAAAGAAGATGATGAATTTAATAGCGAAGTTTTTATCATTCCCGCCAAGGGGGGCACGTCGGTGAACGTGTCCATGCACCCCGATAATGACTTCTCACCGCAGTGGTCAGCCGATGGGCGGACCCTGGCCTTTGTTTCCCGGCGGCCTCGAACCGATTTTGAAGTGTACTATCTGTTTTTGCGCAAGAGCGATGATGAAAAAAGCAGAGAGGAACTCGAAGACGAAGAAAAGAAAAATGCCAAGCCTGCCCGTCCGATAACTCTTTTACCAGGTCAAGGGGCCCCGAAATCCCAGGCTGAACGCCAGCAGGATCCCCAGGATCCATCTGGCCAGTCAGACGAATTCCCCAAAATGCCCGAGAAATCAGCACCGGTCAAAGTTGAGATTGACTTTGAAGACATTCATAAACGGTTGCGGTTGCTGACCACGTTTCCGGGCACAAAAAGTACCTTTGCGATTGCTCCAGACAGCAAAACCTATGTGTTTACCTGTGACAACCAGGGTTCAATGGACCTCTATTCGATTGTCAGAGATGGCGGAACGGCTCAGAACATCACACGGGGCGGGCAATTCCCATCCAGTTTGAAATTCACCAAAGACCAGAAGCTCTTTTTCCTGAGCCAGGGCGGGCGGATCAATACGGTTTCGATTCCACCGGCACCAAAGCCAGGGGGGCGTCAGTTGCCGGCAGGTCTTACCGGTGGTGGTGGTGCGACCCCCACACCGGTGGCATTTCAAGCCCGTGTCCTGCTTGACCGGGCGACGCTCCGGCGCGAAGCGTTTTTGGAAGGCTGGCAGAATATGAATGATGGGTTTTATGACCCGAAATTTCATGGTGCCAACTGGCAAGCCTGTCGCCAGAAATACCTGACCTGGGCCATGGCGGCTTCCTGTGATGAAGATTATTTCGATGTCTTTCGAATGATGCTGGGTGAACTCAACTCCTCGCATCAAGGAATCTCCCCACCGTTTGAAGGTTCGGACCAGGCGCCGCTCCAAACCGGTGCTTTGGGTGTGATGTGGGATGAAGCCTACTCCGGCGAGGGGATGCGTGTCGCCAGAGTGATTGCTCGCTCACCAGCTTCAAAAAGCATCAGTCGGCTCAATCCCGGAGATGTGGTGCTCTCCATCAATGGCGAGCCGGTTTCGATGAAGACGGGTGTTGATCAAGTATTAAATGACACCGTTGGTCAGCGGACGTTGCTGGTGGTGGCCAAAGACAATGCCCAGGGAGAAAAGCGGGACGTAGTAATCCGTCCAATCAGCATGGGTGAATTTGGAACGCTGATTTATAACGACTGGGTTGAAAGCCGCCGCGTGATGGTTGACAAACTTTCGAATGGAAAGCTTGGGTATTTGCACATTCGAGGGATGGATCAGGTGAGCCTGGACCGGTTTGAACAAGAACTTTATTCCGAAGCTCACGGCAAATCCGGGCTGGTCATTGATGTTCGCGACAACGGCGGCGGATCAACCGCGGATTATTTGTTGACGATGATCAACGTCCGCCCGCACGCCTACACCACACCACGGGGAAGCAATGGAAAAGGCTATCCACAAGACCGACTGCCGTTTTATTTCTGGACTAAACCGACGACCTTACTGTGCAACCAGTTTTCCTACTCGAACGCTGAAATCTTTTCGCATGCGTTTAAAGCCACCAAACGCGGCAAATTGATTGGGAAGCAGACGTACGGAGCCGTGATCAGCACCGGGGCGGCCCCGTTGATTGATGGTTCGACGCTTCGCATGCCCTTCCGCGGCTGGTACGTGGTTGGGACCAACCTCAACCAGGAACTCAACGGTGCCATGCCGGACATCACGGTTGACGTGATGCCAGGTGACGAAGCCGCTGGTCGTGACCGCCAGATCGAACGGGCCGTTCAGGAACTGATGACTGAGGTGAAATAAATTCCGGGTTCGGGGTTCGGGGTTCGGGGTTCGGGGTTCGGGGTTCGGGGTTCGGGGTTTTTCGAACTGTCACCTCTTTCGTCCTTTTCGTTTTTCCCGGAACCTGGGACCTCGGATTTCACCGTGGGCTGCGCACCACGGCTATTACACGACGACCCTGCGGGCCTAAACCCTTATCCTGGTGTAGATGAAAAGGTGAATCTGTCATTCCTCTTCTCTCATGCCTTTGAAAACCCTGAACCCTGAACCCTGAACCCTATGATCTACCGCACCTTAACCCCTGAGGATTTTCCCGAACTTTTCCAGGTGATGCGGCTGGCTTTTTCGGATTACGTGGTGCCGATGCAGCCCACGGAAGCGCAATTTTTTGAAATGTTGACCCGGCGGGGTGTGGTCTATGACCTCTCCGCTGGTGTTTTTGATGACGGTAAGCTGGTTGGATTTACCTTAAATGCCGTGGACGACTGGAATGGTGTCATTACGGCGTATGACATCTCAACCGGAGTAATTCCCGCCTTTCGAGGGAAAGGCGTTGCCGGAGCATTGTTTGAATTTTGCCGGCCACGGTTTGAATCATGTGGTGTCAGGCACTATCAGCTTGAAGTGATTGACCAAAATACCCCGGCGATCAAAGCCTACCAAAAAATGGGGTTTGAGACCGTTCGCCACCTCGACTGCCTGGTCCTGAAGCCCAATACAGTTCGATTGCCAGTTGAAACAACCCCGGTTGAAGTACAAGCGGTGACTTCACCGAAGTGGAGTCACCTGCAAACTTTTTGGGATTGGCAGCCGTCGTGGCAAAACTCAATCCGGTCGCTCGAACGCAGCCGGGAGCCAAAGGTCATTCTTGGTGCCATGGTGGAAGGGAACTGTGTTGGCTATGGCGTGATTTATCCTTCCAACGGAGACCTTCCGCAACTTGCAGTTTCACCAGGGTTTCGAAGACAAGGGATTGGAACTGCAATTCTGGCAGGTTTGATTCAGTATCTGTCTGGTGAAACGACAGTTCGATCGATCAACATTGATGCCGCGGCTGACAAAACGCTGCAGTTTTATCGGAAGCTTGGATTTGTGCCACTGGTGTCTCAGCTTGAAATGCGGCTTGAACTCTGAGCTTTTAATATTCTCCGTGGAGCGTAAACGCCGCCCAGTAAAATGGGGAAGCGTACTTCTTACTTCGGTACAGTTCGAGTTGGGCGGCTCGAAGCGCAGCCGAAGGCGACATCTTCTGCTTGAGAATTTTTTGATAGAAGCGGGTCATCAGTTCGGATGTGGCTCGGTCATTGACCGACCAGAGGCTGACCATCACGCGCGGTGCCCCGGCGTATATAAATCCACGAGTGAGGCCCACGAGTCCTTCACCCTGGATATTGGCACCGAGACCGGTTTCACAGGCGCTTAAAACAACCAGGTCAGCGTGTAAATTGAGCTTATAAATGTCAGATGTGCGAACAAATCCATCCTGTGTTTTTCCATCTGGGCTGACCAGCGACAAAATCAAAGCCGATTGTTCGGGTTTCTTGGGGTCAAAATAGCCGTGAGTTGCCAGATGAACATACCGAAACCGGCTGAGTTCGTCTGAAAACAATGCGTCTCGACTGGCTTCAAAGTCAAACCGGGTCAGTACTTTATCTGAGCGGGGAATCAGTCGGAGGATATTGGTGGCTTCGGTGCGGGTAAACGGCAGTCGCGTGAGTTGTAATCGGGTGTTGTAGTCAGACACGATAGCCGTGAGGTTGCGCTGGCCAGAGGCAAGTTGTTTCACTGTTTCCGCAATGTCTGAACGAGGGGAAGGGGATTTCTGTCCTTCAGTTTCCGGTCCACGAACTCCCATCACTTTGAGTCGTGGGTCAGAGGATTCAAACACCGGATCAGCAAACAACGCCAGGGTGCCATCGGCTGGCGTGCGAGTGGCGTGTTCCTGTCGAATTAAGGCCAGGGTGGTGGCCGATGGAATCGAAACAATTTCGTGCTCAACCACCAGCGGCACGTAGCTGGACTGGCCGGGAGTTGAAAGCACCCCAAATGGAAGGTAGTGCAAGGCCCCATCCGCCACCACCAGCAACCGTCTGGTGCCGAGTTTTTTCGCCACCGGACCCAATACCAGGTCTGAGACCTCACGCGCCAGTTGAGTCAGTTCCACTTCAGAGCAATCGGCTTGTGACTTGCTGGCTTTATCTGAAGTTTCCTGGCCCAAGAAAACTCGTTTGAGGGGATTGAGTTTCAGGCATTCATACAATGCTCGGGTTTTGGTCTCGATTTCTGCTTTTCCCGCAAGCTGAAAGACCTGACAGTCGGTTTTAGAAATCACCCACAGGTAGCTGTGAGGTGTGCCCAGCGAATATTCAAGCAGGAGCGTGTTGTTGTCCAAACACGTCCGCTGAACCTGCTCGACACTGAGGGGTTGAGGCTGGGTCAGGCTGGCATAGTGGGGGCTTTGGTTGCGAATCTCAATCTGGGTCTTTCGATAATCATCATAGAGGGTTGAAATTTCTTCCTGAATGCGGGTGATCCGCTCCTTACGGGCCGATTCGGCCAGGGTTTTGGTCAGGTTTTGTTCTCTGGCCAGAATCCGCTCAATCAAATTTTTTTCCTGAGAGAGCAAATCGCCTGATCCTTCGGTTGGCAATCCTTCGCCGGGCAACAAGAGCAACTCAAGCAAGCTCCGGGCCCGGCGAGCTTCGTTCTTTTGAAAGGCTTCGCGGTCATACCCGGCTGAAGGATTGCGGCGATGGAGTTCCATCAACAAGTGAATGTAATTTTCAAACAAGGATTGAGTTGATGAGAAGTAGGACAGTCTGAACGATTGATCAAGGACGGTGGACCGAATTTGTTCCACCAGTTGAATGGCTCGTTCCAGGTCAGCCCGTGCCTCATTATATTGACCAAGCTGAAAGTGGATGGCAGCCAGATCATTGAGCAGGTTGACAGTGGTGGCGCGATCTCCTCGTTGTTCCGCTGAGGCCAGTGATTTTTGAAATTGTTCGAGGGCGAGCGGATAGTTTTTTTCCGCAACGTAGACTTTGCCAAAGACGCGCCAGATTCGACTCAACTGGCTCTGATTTCGGGTCGCTTCAAAAATTTGATTGGCCTGGGTCAAATATGAAAGCGCCTCCTGAGTATTGTTCTGGTCAAGATGAAACTGCCCAAGCAGGGCCAGGGCCGCCGCTTCATCAATCTGGCTTTTCAAAGTCCGCGACAAGGCAAGTGATTGATTCAAATACTGTAAACTGGTGGCTGGTGAAATATTTGGCAGGCGGGCAAGGTCATGAAGGAGAAGGATTTGCTGTTGTTGATTCCCAATTCTGATGGACAGGTCTAAGCCTTTTTGGAAGTACTCGGTGGCCTCATCTATCTTTCCGAGTTTCAGATACAGGTTTCCAATCTGTGCCAAAATTGAAATTTCGCGGTTCTGGTCATTGAGTTTCACCAGCAACTGGTATGACTGCATGGTGTAGAGCAGTGTTTTCTCAAAGTCTCCTAAACTGGCGTTGATGGTTGCCAGATTTCCAAGATTGGAGGCCAGCCCGCTGATGTTTCCGACTCGCTGGGAAATTTCAAGCGAGCGTGTCAGGTATTCTTCAGCTTTGCGATATTCGCTCGAAGCCACATAGACCGAGCCGATGTTGTTGAGTTCAATAGATTCCCCCACCAGATCGTCAATTTTCCTGCGGAGCACCAGCGCCTGCTCATAATAGTCAAGTGCGGTTTCAAACTGTTCCATCAATCGGTAGGACCGGCCAATGTTGGTCAGTGCTGCTGCCTGAATGACCAGATCCGGCTGGGTTTCCAGTAACTTCAGCGCCTGGGTATAGTATTCGATTGATTTTTGCAGGTTCCCAAAGGTTCGCTCAATCCGCCCGGCAAAAACGATCATGATGGCTTCACTGGCCAGATCGCCGGCTTCGTGGAATTCCCTGGCGGCTCCAAGATATGAATCAAGTGATTTCTGGAAGCCGGCTTTGTCCTTTGCGCCACGGCCAGTGGTTTCCGCCACATAGTTCAGCTCCTGGGCCCGGAGCAGGTGTTGATCCTGTGGAGTTGGGGGGCGATGAACGGTTGGCCGGATCACATAGCTACCCGGAATTTCTTCCTGGTAAGTAGAGCCCACGATCACAAAGTACCGGCTGGGTGTTTCACTGGAGAAATAAATGGGCTCGATGCCACGATCACTTTCCAGCCGGTTACAATGAAACAGTTTTTTCCCATCCGCATCCTCAATGATGAGGTACAGATCCATGCCCTTCTGTTCAAAATCAATTTTGAGGAATTCGCCACCCTCCAGATCAACGATGTAGCGGTGTAATTGATTGGGACGAAGTTTAAACTCAGTTGGAACTTTCGGGAGTGGAACGGTTTCAGGTTGACTTTTGGCGGTTGCAGTTTGAAAAATGGGGGCTGACTCCGCCAAAACTGGAACCCCAGTCAGGTACAGCAAGCCAATGAGGTTGCTCAGGCAAAAGACAATCTGACGAGAGAAAGAGGGGCGATTCCAAAAAGTCGAGATAGGCATAGATGTCGAACACAAGAATGAAAAGGTACGGAGTTCAAGCTTTCGCTTGTCTTCAATCTGGCGCTGAACCAAATTAGGGCTGAGGATATTAGGCTAAGGGCTGAGGGAAATACAATTTTATCAACAGCTTAACCTTAATGGTATTATTATCTGAAAAGCAGTGAATGCAAAATGCTTTGAAGGGAGCTTGTAATGTCTGGGTTGTACATCGTGATCGAAATTAAAATACCAGATTTCGATCATTACGTGAGCGGGCGGGTACTTTCAAGAGTAGAACCCGTCCTTCACGCGGTTGCCCAGCACCAAAATGTCAAACCCTTGATGGAATTCTTTAGCCAAAATCCAGAGGCAACCCTGGAGATCTTGCGGAGCGAAGGTGTTCCTGTAAAAAAGCAAAAACCAAAAATCCTTCCTGAGCAATGGTTTGAAGCCAAAGAAGGATTAGCAACTGTTCAAACACTTTTAAAGTGGGTCACTGAAAACCCGGAGCGAATTAAAAATCATGAGGCACTCATCACAGAACTGAAAGATTTTAAACGGGTACTGGAACGGGCTCAGGCAGCAGGTGTCAGATGGCATTTAGATGTTGATTATTAAGGGTAGCTTCCAGTTCAAAAAATCAATCAACCCAGATGAGCCACACGAGGTTAAAACGACAATTGTGATTTGTTCAAATTGCAAAACACTCAATCCAGATACCCATGTGTCCTGTGCGGAATGCGGAACCCCATTGAAGGCAAGAGAGTCCATCCGTTCGGTTGATCATTTCCGACCAGTCAATCAAGTGTCAACTCCAACCTCAGTTGGCAAATGTATCACCTGGGAAGGCCACCAGGTGCGGTTCTTCTCATTTCTCTCGCCCCGGTACTGGTATTTTGCAACCGAGATGTATCTCTATGTTGACGGGAAACTTCTCGGAACAGCGGGCGGATTTGGTTTTGTTGACTCAATTGAATGCCAGATCACCCATCAACGGCAAAAAGTCCAACTGCGGGTGACGACAGGGCCAAGTTTGATCCCGATGTTTGAGAACTATCG
Organism: Acidobacteriota bacterium; assembly: GCA_016208495.1. Lineage (NCBI taxonomy): Bacteria > Pseudomonadati > Acidobacteriota > Acidobacteriota bacterium. The sequence goes on from JACQXX010000102.1 coordinate 25,562, forward strand.
GGTATTTATCAATGATCGGTTGATTGATAAAGGAAGAATGCGGGTCTTTTTTGGTCTCGATCCCAATCTCCACCAAAAGTCAGGTTGAATTTCAGCCAAAATCAAAATTTCAGACCAAGCGAAGGAGGCACGGAATGACTGGGCCAGTAAAACGGGCTTGTTTGTTGATTGGAGTTGTTCTGGTTGGTATGACGGGAGCTTTCTCTGGTGTTTCAGGCCAGACCGCTGTGCCTGCTGGGAAAGCCAATGTCGCCGTACCGGCGGAACTGGTTACGGTTCGCACGAAAATCCTTGAGCGAATACAGAGTGACCATATCCCCTCCTTTGCCATTGGCGTTGTGCGAAACGGAAAAGTGATCTGGGAAGAAGGACTTGGCTGGGCTGACCAGGAACGAAAGATTCCAGCGACAGCGGAAAGTCTGTACGCGGCGGCTTCGGTTTCGAAGTCAATTACAGCCACTGGTACCCTGGCACTGGTTGGGAAAGGCCGGTTCAAACTTGATCAATCGGTAGATTCGATTCTGGGGGCTGGTTGGGCGCCGCCGATTGGGTATCCATCGCAGGACGTGTTGATTTCCCATCTGCTTGCCCATACTTCGGGAATTCCACACCTCTGGCATTATCAATATCCTGACGTTCCAGCCAGTCTTGTCGGACGTGATGTGCTCATTCAAAAGTATGCTTTCCAGGCGGCACCTCCCGGACAACGCTACGTTTACACCAATTTGGGCTATGGCGTGCTGGCAAAAATCATCGAAAAAGCCGGGAATGCCCCATTTCAGCGAGTGATGAAACAGTCACTCTTTCGACCCCTTGGAATGCAGCAAACGACAACTGATGCCTGGCTCGGAGACAAAAAGACCGTGCGTGGCTACAGCGGAGACGGAAAAGTGCTGCCATACCGTTTTCGACTGGGACCGGATGGCGGCGCTGGGTTTTTCTCGACGGCACACGACCTGACCCGGTACGCTTTATTTCATCTTGGAGCGATTGCTCCGGCGGCGCATTTGGGTGGAGCTTCGATTTCGACGGAACTGGCCAATTTGCCAGTGGAAAAAGCCTACTATCGTGGCTGGGGTGTGGTGAAACTGCCGACTTCCACCCTGCTCATCAGCGACGGGCAAATGGCTGGAGGCACAGCGGTTGTGATCTTGGTGCCGGAACAGCATGCCGGAGTGGTCGTGCTTTCAAATGCGACCGGGAGTCCATCAGCCGAAGTAGCGGTTGATATTCTCAATGCACTGATTCCTGAATTCGGTGCTCAGTTTGGCGCTGCGATTGGTGAACTTGAACAAAAACTGACCGCCCCTGGTCAAATTCCAACCGGGCGTTTCAAAGGATCACTCAAAAGCGTGGCCGATGAAGTACCGGTCAGCCTGGATTTGACCAATCCCGCCCTGCCGGTGTTTGAACTTGGCGGAAGCACGTTTGTCCTGCGGGGAATTTCCTGGGAGCGCGGCGCGATGCAGGCAACGGTGACTGGTTCGCTCGCCTTTGCGCGAGGGCGTGACCGAACCCACAATCTGGTTTTAACAATGTGGCTGCACAACGGAGAGCTTCAGGGCATCGCCCAGGAAGATTTTACCGATGACCGGTCACGAAGTGGCGTTCCCTATCGGCTGATTTTGAAACCTGTTCCATAAAGAATCAGCCAATGAAGCCCAGACGAATCATGCTCATCCAATATTTTTGGAGTGCGGGGACTTGTCACCGCTTTGGTATTCGGCGACTCGTCGCCAGAGTTTGGGTCTTGGGGCTGAAGGCTGAGGGAAATATTGTTTTCTCAACAACTTTGCCTCTGAGGTTTTGGACCTTGGCGACAAGTCGCCAGATATAAAAGCTCCGACAAGTCGGAGCACTCCAAAGGGTTTGTTATGCTTTTCATTCGATTGTGGTTGGTGTTGTGTCTGATGATGGTTTTAGCGGGGTGTCACTCTTCAGCATTGCCGCCGCCAGCCGCCAGGCCAGAGGTGATACCCAAGAAACCGCCTGAATCAATGTTTCAGATCCAGGATTTTTTTCTCAAGGTAGACCACCTGACCATCAACGAATATGAAGTGGTTAAAGTGAGAAAAACAACTGCTATCAAGGGGATTCGAGAACCTGTCCCGGTCAATGTGGCTGTTCTCAAACACCAGGGAACAGTGCTGGCTACCTTTGAAGGTGCCCCTTATCCATTGGGGAACGCGATTGACTTTGCTCTGGTCTCATTGCTCAACGATGCGCACAAAGAACTGGTCATTTCCTCCACTATTCCGCGAGGAGGGAGGCATTGGGTCGTGAATTTTTCTCCCCAACCAGAAGTCATTTTTGATAGTGCTGAGTTTCAGCTTGGCGGAGAAGACCTGTTCTTCAGCGACCTTGACCAGGACGGGATGGCCGAACTCTCAATGTCAGTTAATGCGTTTGCTGGGTTTCAAAATATAAATCTGGCCGAAAGCCCTCGCCCGGAAGTCATGTTTAAGTTCGATCCAGTGGCCAGGCAGTATCAAATTGCCAATAAACTCTTTCGGGAAAGGCTTTTACAGGGAATCGAAGTTCAGCGAAAACACCTCAGTCCAAACCAGACTGAGCCTTCCCTTGCTGCACGGCTCGATGTGTTGCTCCGCTATGTGTATGCCGGGGAAGAAGCGCAAGGGTGGGCGTTTTTTGATGCTGCGTATCCTGGACATGATCGTGAAGAAATCAAAAAAGCGATCAAAAAGGTACTTGCGCAGGATCTGGTTTATAAATCCCTCAATCAATAAATGCGGTTTCCCAGCCTGACTCTAACAAATATGTCTGAGGAGCGCCTTTTGAATTTTCCTTCACGAACACAATTGACTTTATAAAAGAGGATATGTACGGTTTTTCTGTACAGATTCTGAGAGGTATCCCATGCCAATTCAAACCACCTACACTGATGCCCGAGCAAATTTTGCGAAGTTGTGCGATCAGGTGACATCTGACCGTGAGGTGGCGATCATTACTCGCCGTGGTGCCGAAGATGTCGCCCTCATTTCAGCTTCTGAATTATCCAGTTTGCTTGAAACCGCACATTTGTTGCGCTCCCCAAAGAATGCGGACCGGTTATTGACCGCGCTCAAGCGTGCCCAGGAGCGAACAGTCGCTTCCCAAACAGTTGATGAACTGCGCCAGGAGCTTGGGGTTGATGAGTGATCGGGATGCTGTGTTCCAGCCTGAATTTCGTGAAGATTTGCGGTTTTGGGTTGAAACAAACCGCAAAATCGTTTTACGGGCATTTGCTCTGATTGAAGCCACCATGCGTGATCCGTTCAAAGGTATTGGTAAACCCGAACCGCTCAAATATTTGGGGGCGAATGTCTGGTCACGCCGACTGACCCAGGAACACCGCATCGTCTATCTGGTCAGTGACGACCGAATTGATTTTCTGCAAGCCAGATATCATTACTGATCCACCCGTTTTCTTCAGCCCGAAGTCTTTCAGCCCCCCGCCCCAAGCCCTCAGCCCTGGTTTTCTCAGCCTCACACTCCACAAATCTTCTTCCACTCTGGATTGAAGCCAGTTCCAGCCGCCGCCAGTTGGCGGATTTCATGCCAGATTTCGCTCAGGAGCACCGGCGAGATCTTGCCGAGTTCGAGTTTTTTCGCTTCGTAGCCATAACTTGAGAGATCTGAAGTCAGGTAAAAGTTTTTGAGCGCCACCGTCCGTTTTTCCTTCAAGTCACCGCTGCCCGTGTATTCAATCACCACTTTCACGCCCAGTGAGGGCAGGTTTTTTTGATACACCCAAAACCAGAGGCCATTGTCAGACTCAGCCCGGCTATAGCCAAATTTGGCGGCTTTGCCGTGCAGCACGACGGATTCGATGAGATGGCCGGCAAAATCAGCAAGTTCTTTTATTTTGTGAAGGTTCTCAGGCAGGTGATAGGGCGCCCAGGCAACCTGTGGAAAAAGGGTTTCCACTTCGTAATCGGCCAGATGTGACTGCCACTGAGCGCGTTCGGCTTCGGTCATTGAAAGTGCATGCGCGACTCGAATCCGCGAATCCGCCGGCAGTTCAACCGGGTTGTCATCGGCATCGGTCAACGTTCCATCTGCCAGCGGTCGAAATGAACATACCGATGAATGCGGGGTGGCTGCTTCCCAAATCACGTGCTGGCACAGTCGGCCCATGACTGGATGCTTTTGGAAAGACAGCGTCCAGTCTTCCGCCGACCAGTTGCGGCGAAGGCACATCGCTTCCCAGAGGTGATTGGTCTGAAAATCAAAGAGTTCTTTCAGTTGTTTTTTGAGATCCGAAAACGTCTTTTTGGCTTCTTTGGCCAATTTTTCATCATCGCTGGCTCGCGGTGTCGGAAGTGCTTTGAGTACGGTACCTTCTGCGTCCTTGAGCACCAGTTTGACGCTATCATCAATCTGGACTGAAAACGAACGCGGGCCAAAATCGAGCTTCAGCACACCGTCGGAATCAAACCCAAATGTCGGAATGGTGCGGTCAATCAGGTCATCTTGAGACCAGCCTTTGCCTTTGGCCAGAATGTCCAGGTACTTTTGGGCTTGCTGGCGGATACTTTTGGTTCGATTCTTTGCCTGCGAAGTCCGCACCAGCCACTGAATACACCGCGCATCATCAACCGTTCCAAGCATTTGCACCAGTGCCCAGCATTGGGCTGACCGTTTGACCTGCCAGTCGTCAAGATACTTTTCAATCAGCGGAATCAACGTCGCTCCACCAAATGACCCGGCAACCGACAGAATGCCTTTTTCCTTAATTGCGCTGCCGCGTTTGGTTTTGTCGGCAATCATATAGGTCAGAAAGTCCTGAAGCCGCTGATTTTCTGCTTCGGGCGTGAGGTTCAGGAATGAAAAATGCCGAAATTGTTGAAATTCAGCGGTGAATTGCTCAGTCAGGGCGGCAATGTCAGGGTGCTCAATAATCTTTATATCTTGTTGAATCCATTGCTCCAAAACAAATTTTCCCAGGACCTCGCCCTGCGAGTTGGGGATTTGTTCGGGCCAGCCCTCCTGGAGCAAGGTGGCTTCGGGATTTTTCTTCCGAAAGCCTTGAACGAGCCACCACGAAACAATGTCAGGTTCGACTGGTTCTCTGGTATCGCTCCAGGTCACAGCCGGAAGTTGATCAAACGGAAACCAGAGCAGGTCTTCAGAAATGCCTTTTTTCAGGCCACGTTGGGCCGTGTCGAGCAGGGAGTCACGGGTAAGCATAGAAGAAGGGTTCAGGGTTCAGGGTTCGGGGTTCGGGGCTGTTTTACGGTTTTTGAATAAACTCGTCAAACTGTTTTTCGGTGAGTACTCGGGATGATGCCAGTTCGGGTTCAGGGTTCAGGGTTCAAAAGACAAAAAGGACAAAAAGGATGAAAGGGACACAAAATCGAAACCCTGAACCCTGAACCCTGAACTCCGAACCCCGAACCCCGAACCCCGAACCCCGAACCCTGAACCCTACTTCATCGGCAATCGCCGCACCCGTTTGCCTCCGGCAGCAAAAAACGCATTGAACACTGCTGGCGCGGCTGGAGGCACCGGTTGTTCGCCGATGCCGGTTGGAGGCGCCGTGCTGGGGACCGTGTAGACTTCGACCCGCGGCATATCCTTGATTCGAAACACCCCAAAATCAGCATAATTGCTTTCGGCGACGCCACCATTTTTCAGCGTGATTTCACCTGACATCGCGGCTGAGAGTCCCCACACGATACCGCTTTCAATCTGACCTTCCAATCCGAGCGGGTTGATGACCTGTCCACATTCGACAGCACAGACAATTCGATGGATTTTGGGCCGGCCATCGGCGCCAACTGAGACTTCGGCAATTTGCGCCATGGTGGTTCGTTCGTGATAGACGTTACAGGCGATGCCCAGTGCGTGGCCGTTGGGAAGTGGTTTGCCCCAGCCGGCTTTTTCAGCCGCCAGTTGGATCACCCGTCGCAGACTCGGACGAATGGTTTGAAACGGGGCAACATCAGGCTTGAGAAACTCCAGTCGAAATTCAACCGGGTCGGCTTTGGCCGCATGCGCCAGTTCATCCAGAAAGCTTTCACGGGCAAAGACATTTGGTGGGTAATGCACCGCCCGCCACGGCCCTGAGGGTACCGGCGAATCAACCAGTACAAAATCATAGTGCATGGCTGGAAATGCGTAGGGTGAATCATAGAGCCCCCATCCATAGCCAACGTGCCAGTTTGGATCCTTAAAATCAGGTGGACTCAGAACTGAGAGTAACGACGCACAGAGCCGATGGCCGAAACTGGTCAATTTGCCGCTGGCATCCACCGTTCCGGTCATCCGGTGCATGGAAGCCGGATGAAAATAACCATGTTTCATATCATCACTTCGCGACCAGATAACCTGGACCGGGTCCGGGCTCTGTTTGGCGACTTCGACGGCTTCGGTGACATAATCAAACTGCAATCTCCGGCCAAAGGCGCCTCCGAGCAGAGGAACGTGCATTTTGACAGCGCCAATTTCAAGGCCAAGCTGTTTGGCTACGCCTTCCTGAGCCTGATTGGCGCACTGGGTACCGGTCCAGATTTCGCATTCGCCTTTGCGGACGTGAACCGTACAGGTCAGGGTTTCCACTGGTGCGTGGGCCTGAAAACCGTAGGCATATACTTCTTCAAGTTTATGGGTTGCCGATTCAACCGCTTTGGCCCGGTCACCCTGGGTCCAAATCACTCGGCCTTCCTGGCGGCTCAAGTCCTCCATCCGTTTCCAGTGGAGTTCAGACGAATAGTCTTTATTTGCACCCAGATCCCATTCGATTTCAAGGGCTTCGACGCCCCGAAAGGCCGCCCACGTGTCATCGGCAATCACGGCAATTCCAGTTGGCACCTGCACGACGTTGCGCACACCCCGAATCTTTTTGGCTTTTGTTGCGTCCCATCTGGCCACTTTTCCACCCAGGACTGGAGACCGTTTCACAGCCGCAAATCGCATGCCGGGCACGCGAATATCTGCCGTGTAGGCGGCTTTCCCGTTCACGATATCTGGTCCGTCAACGCGTTTGACCCGGCTTCCGAGCAGTTTGAAATTGTTTGGGCTCTTCACTTTCGGGGAAAGCGGTGGTGTCAGTTTGGCTGCCGCCGCGACGAGTTCGCCATACGCCGCTTTGCGTCCCGTCGGAGGATGGATGACCATTCCCTGTGAGGTTTCACAGGTCGCGGGCTCAACCTGCCAGGTGGTCGCTGCTGCTGCAATCAACATCTCCCGAGCCGTGGCCCCGGCGATCCGAAGTGGGCTCCACGAACCGGTAACGCTGCCGCTGCCGCTGGTGCGCATCCGTGGAAAGTCAGTGCCAGGCATGGGGAATTGAACTGTGACCTGTTTCCAATCAACGTCGAGTTCTTCGGCCACAATCATTGGAAGTGATGTCCGGACACCCTGACCCATTTCAGCCTTGGCAGCCATAATCGTGACGTTTCCAGCCTGATCAATCGAGAGCCACTGGTTGGGCTGAAATGGCGCTTGTTCCAGGCTCAGATTGCGCACTGCGCTTTCAGCCGAAGCCGGGATTTCCAGAATAAGTGCCAGCCCGGTGAGGGCGCTAAGTTTGAGAAATTGTCGTCGTGAAGTACTCATAAGATTAGGGTTCGGGGTTTAGGGTTCGGGGTTCAGGGTTCAGGGTTCGGGGTTCGGGGTTCAGGGTTCAGGGTTCAGGGTTCGGGGTTTTCGAATAAATGTCATCTTGTCACCCTGTCACCCTGTCATTTGTCACCTTGTCATTTGTCACCCGGTTACCTTGTCACGTTGTCACTTTGTCAGTTTGGTCGCGGCTCGATGGACGGCCCGGCGGATGCGCTGATAGGTGCCGCACCGGCAGACGTGTTGGGAAAGCACTTCGTCAATTTGTTCGTCGGTTGGATGTGGCGTGTGTTTGAGGAAAGCGGCGGTCTCCAAAATCATGCCGCTCTGGCAAAAACCACACTGGGCGACGTCTTCTTCAAGCCAGGCTTTCTGACAGGGATGGGAATTGTCTTTCGAGAGTCCTTCGATGGTGGTGAAGGACTTCCCGGCGGCATCCTGGCACGGGATCTGGCAGGCGCGAACCGACTGGTTCCCCTGCAAAATGGTACAGGCGCCGCACACCCCAAGGCCGCAGCCAAACTTGGTTCCGGTCAGCCCCAAATAATCACGCAACACCCACAGGAGCGGCATTTCGGGTTCGACCGAAACCGTTACTTTTTGCTGATTGATCGTTAATTTGTAATCTGGCATATCTGGAGTGCTGCGGCTCAACGCAGCTTTGGAGTGCTGCGGCTTGACGCAGCTTTCAGCTTTGGGAAGCTTTGAGGATATGAGCGAAGGGATTTGAAGTAGAGGAACTTCTTGTGGTCGGTCTGGTAGAAACCGACTCTAGCGGAGAAATTTAGATTGCACCAGATGCGTGATTGGGAATTTACAGATTGTTTACAGCCATCTGAGCCGTAACCCAAATCCTAGAGGGCAAAATCAATCCAGTTGCCGCCCAAACCCCAGTCCGAAAAGTTCTGGATTTATACCGAAAAATCCCGCCAAATTTGCCTGTTCAAAGCGGTTATTCACGGTGTGTTTAACTTCGGCATTCTAAGCTGGTGAGCAACCGAACGATCTTTCAATCCCCAATGATTCTGATTTGTGGTTCATTACTCGCCAGAGAAGGATGGTGGTTATGGTCACCTTGAGGTCGCCGCACTTTGTTATTTCTTTCATTCTTTTTGCAATGAGCTCAGTATTTTGGGTTCCTGCCAGCCTGACATCTGCTTCGTTTCTTCCGCTGCAATCCGCTTCATTTTCAATTGTTGAACGCACACCAGTGGTCAATGAAGGAAATCAACTTCGATTGACGGTGATTGATGCAACTGGTCAACCGATTTCGGGTGTTGTCTGGGAATCCGGTAGCCCGGAAATTGTGACTGTTGAGTCCCAAACCGGAGTCCTGCACGGGGTTTTACAGGGAGTTGCCACGGTGACGGCTCGTCGGAATGCAGAGAGCACATCGGTGTTTGTCGTGGTGACGCGAGTCAGTTCCAATCGCGGCGCAACTGTGCCGGGTGAAACCAAAGTTGATACCCGAGGACGAGTCTATCTGACCGACCCGGTCAACAGCGTGGTTCTGCGCAAGGAAAGTCTTTCCGCGCCGGCTCAGCTTTTTGCCGGTTCAGAGTTAGCGCACGGCCATCGGGATGGAAATCGGCTGGGTGCCTGGTTTGCCGGGCCAACCGCTGCCACGATTGACAACGGTGCGCTGGGCGGAGTGTATGTGGCTGACACGCTCAATCATTGCATTCGCAAGGTTGGGTATGACGATCAGGTTTCAACCGTGGTGGGGAATGGTACCGCGGGAATCTTGACGGCTGACATCACGCCGCTTTCAAGCGCGGTTTTGCGCGGTCCACGTGGCGTGGCGATTGATACGGGTGGCAATCTGTTTGTCGCAGATACCGAAAATAACGCCATTTTTTATGTTGATTTTAACCGGCAGGAGATCCGTCTGCTGGCTGGAATGCCCGGTGAGGCGGGGCTGGCAGATGGAACTGGCCGCACCGCCCGGTTTGCTCATCCGCGAGGGCTGGCGCTCAGTCCAGATGGGCGACTGCTGGCGGTGGCTGACGAAGGAAACCGGGTGGTCCGACTGGTTTCAAAATCCGGGGTGGTCAAAACAGTCGGTCGCCAATCTGCCGCACGGGAATGGAAGACGAGTTCCGAAGATGAATTTTTGTTTCAAGCGCCACAATCGGTCAGCTTTGACGGGCAGGGAAATCTGTGTGTGGTTGACAAGGCCGAAGCCTACGTTGTGACCAATCCTGAGACGACCTCTCCCGAACGGATCCCGCTGGCTCAACCGGGCGTGTCGTTTGGACAGGCGGTGAGTGTGACTGTCCGGGGCTATCAGACGTTTGTGCTTGATGCCCAGGCCGCCAGCCCAGACGAGGCGGTCAAAGTGGTAACGATTGGCCCGCCGCGCATTAAAACCATCAGCCGGACGTCTGACCAGATCGAAGGTGGTGCCGAAGTTGTGGTTGATGGTCAAAATTTCGGACCCGAAACCCACGTTCTGCTGGGTGACCGGCTGGTTGAAGCTGCGGTCATCGAAAGTGCCACACGCTTGCGGTTTCATGTTCCGCCACAAAATGCGCCTGGGAAACGCACCCTTTCGATCCAAACCCGAGGCGGTCTGGTCCAGCAAAAGTTCGAAATCTTTGCCAAAACTTTTGAAGCCATGGCGGCTGGGGAAATCACGACCGTGGCGGGTGGGGTTCCGTACTCGGGCGACAGCGGCGTTGCTACCCTGGCCAGCTTGAAATTTCCGCGTTCGATTGCCATTGACGGTGCCGGAAATATGTTTATTGCTGATCGGCTCAATCATCGTGTTCGGCGGGTGGATGCCATTTCAGGCATTATTTCAACCGTTGCCGGAACCGGAGCGGCAGCCTATAACGGCGACGGGCAACCAGCCCTGAGTGCCAGTTTGAACTTCCCGACTGGTGTCGCGGTTGACCACGATGGGAATGTCTGGATTGCTGACCAGCTCAATCATCGGATTCGCCGGGTGGATGCCATGACGGGAATCATCACGACGGTTGGTGGAACCGGGGTGGCTGGTTTGAGTGGTGACGGAGGACCAGCGACCAACGCACAACTCAATTCACCACAGGCAATTGTCTTTGATTCGGCTGAAAATGTGTTCCTGACAGATTTAGAAAATCATGCGGTTCGCCGGATTGATGCCATGACCGGTGTGATAACCACTGTGGCCGGGACCGGTATCAGCGGTTTTGGCGGCGACAACGATCTGGCCCAGCGGGCACGGCTCAATCAACCCTATGGATTGGCCGTTGACCAGTTTGACAATCTTTTCATTGCCGACACTGGCAATCACCGGGTTCGCCGGGTGGATGCTGGGTCGGGTGTTATCACAACGGTGGCCGGAAACGGGATTGCAGACTTTCACGGAGACGGTGGCCCGGCTCCTCGTGCCAGCTTGAATCAACCCTATGGTGTCACGATTGACCTGACTGGAAATCTCATCATTGTCGACCGCAACAATGGTCGGATCCGCCGGGTTGACTTCGCCACCCAGGTTATGAGCACTGTGGCCGGCAATGGTTCGGATGATTTCAGCGGTGACGGCGGCCCCGCCGTCAGCGCCGGGTTATTGGATCCGGAAGCAGTTGCGGTTGATGGCAACGGGCGGTTGTTTATTGCCGACACCGAAAATAATCGAGTTCGGCTGGTTTCTCCGGATGGTGTCATCCAAACCGTGGTTGGAACTGAATTTGTCAGCGGTGACGGAGGGCCGGCGATTAACGCCAGTTTGAGCAACCCCTTCAAAGTGCTGATTGACCACCAGGGTAACCTGATTATTGCTGATTCTGAAAACAATCGCGTGCGTCGCGTGGATCGCCAAACCTGGATCATTCACGGCGTGGCTGGAAACGGGGTTGAAGGTGACAGTGGTGACGGCGGACCAGCGGTTCTGTCACGGCTACACGATCCGGAAGGGCTGGCCATTGACCGGGCCGGGAACCTTTATATTGCCGACCAGGAAAATAATCGCATCCGCCGGATCAATGCCGCCACCGGCGTGATTGTCAATTTTGCTGGAAATGGACAGGCTGGATTTGCGGGTGATGGCGGGCTGGCGACGCTGGCGACGTTGAATTCGCCGCGTGGGATCACCATTGATGTCAACGATAATCTGTATCTGGCTGATCGGCTTAACCATCGCATTCGCCGGGTAGATGCCCAAACTGGTGTGATCACGACGATTGCTGGAATGGGAACTGCCGGGTTTACCGGAGATGGCGGTCCAGCTATGTATGCCCATTTGAATTCACCGGAAGAAATTGTGTTTGACCAGCAGGGAAACCTCCTGATTGCTGATTTAGGCAATCACCGCATTCGTCGGATTGATGCCCGGACCAGTATTATCACGACAATCGCCGGGGTTGGCATTCCAGGTTTTAGCGGTGATGGGGGACCAGCCATGCTGGCACAACTCAATTCGCCGCATGGCATTGCGGTTGACGGGGCGGGCAATCTGTTTATTGCTGACCGTGATAATCATCGCCTCCGCCGGGTAGATGCCCAAACGGGAATCATCTCGACGATTGCGGGAACTGGGGAACAGGGCTACAGCGGAGACGGTCAGCCTGCCAGTGAGTGTCGCTTAAACTATCCGCTGGGACTCGTCATTGACGGGGAGGGCAACCTCTGGCTGGCGAGTGGGTTCAACGATGCCATTCGGGTCATCCGGCAGGCGGCGGTTGGACTGCAGAGGGTCACAATCACTCAGGTCAACTTCCAGGCCCGGCGGTTGACGATTACTGGCACCGGGTTTGGTTCAACCGGCGCTCAGGTTTTGATCAATGGAACGGATGCAACGGCATTTCTCAAATCCCAGACTGATACCAGCTTGATGCTCAAAGGGAAGAAAAAGAAATTGGGTCTCATCAATGGCACGAACCTGATCAGGGTGATCGCGGGCGGTGTGAGTTCGAATCAATTTGAGTTTGATATCAGTCGAGATGAGTTTTAGTGCCGCAAGGCACAGAGTTCAAGCTTTCGCTTGCTTCCATCGAACGGACCAGGCAACCCACCGGAAACCAGTTGCCTCTCCGACATTGCTTCGGAGACGCCGTTACTCCTGGCTGTAAATCATTTTGACATATTTGCAATCAGAAACAGCCGTGCGGTTGGGTTGGGCCAGATAAGAATTCAAACAGGCCAAATCCTGTTCAATTTGACGGCGTTCCTGGATGGACAATTGGGGAACCGCCAGATCAACGGCGATTGCCCCAGCAAGTTGGTATTTTATTGATTCAAGGATGTTCTGCTTGACAGTTTCTGAGTCAGATCGTGAGCCTTTAACACTTGCCTCGATATAAAGAATCATCTCTTTGGATGTCGGATAATAGAGCAATCCGCCACCATAACACTTGGCAATTACACTCCACTGGTGACCTTTTATTCTTAATGATGCAGCAAGTTTGTATGATTCTTTGGCGACCTGTTTTCTTAGCGCATCATGCTGCCACTCCGTAGCTTTCTTCGCGAGGAGCACAGGGTTTTCCAAATCGCTTTGGTTTAAATGTTCTTTGGGTAGGGGAACAGTTTGTAAAGAAAAAAGCAAAACAAGGATTGCCAGTAGATTAAATAACTTTAAGGGTACCCACATTCTTTCTATCTCCTTGCCTTGATAGAATCAGAAAACGATAAAGATCAGTCCATTGGTCAGGATTGGTGGTTGCACAACCGGCAGTTACTTGCCCTGGGTGCAAATATCTTGCATTTTGCCCCTGAACTGCTACACCAGTTCCAATCAAAAACCAAGTTTGAGAAAAAACTGATTGCCCAAGATAGCCGTTTCCTAACTGATGCGGGAAGTCTGGAATTTGAATATTGTGAGTTCCTTGTGGAATTGGAGACCTTGGATAAGTCAACGTACCAATCCTTTTGTTTCCATTGTAAGTGATTTCACCTTTTGTAGTATTGAACACAAGTCTTGCTGGCCCACGGTAGACAGGAAGAGGGAATCCAAGGTTTGTCTTTCCTTGTGAAGTAAGCCTCACCGAAGCTTTTTTCCCCCGATAAACTCCTTCATAAATGGTGAAGTAGTCCCGCCGTTCACTGGAATTTTCTTCTTGTCGGGTTTCTTGATAATCAACCCGGAGGTATTCAGGTAAGGCGATGATTTCACCGCTTGGCTCAAGTCTGACACGAAGCCAGCCATTTGCGTCTCCGATAATGTATCTATTTGACATAAATATTTGATGATCCTTGAGTTGTCAGAGTAATGAAGAGCGGTAGAAATTAAATTTCTTGCTCAAGAACCAACAGAGCAAAATCTATGCCACAGAGATTATTTAAATTTGAATTTAACTTGGTTGAGATTCGTTGTTTTGGTATCACAAAAAATTAAATTGATCTTGTTTTGCACTCCGAAGGATTGCCGTTCGGATAGCCGGTCGGTTGCTCGGCTACAGCGAGCTACCACCGGTCACAGGTCACCCCACCTTTCATCCCGAAGGGATGCGGCTCATCAGTTCAGGTCCACAGGTAACGTTCATCATATTCGACGCCGCTTCGCTTGAGGAATGCCAGATATTCATCCTGGAAGGTCCATTTTCGGTGATGGTTTTCCTGGTTGTGGATATACACTTTGGCAGCTTCAACTTGTGATGAACTGACGGTAAATGCCCCATATCCTTCCTGCCAGGAAAATTGAGGCAGCCGGTGTTTCTCGTGAATCCACATTGAGGAAGATCGTTTTAACTCACGCACCACTTCGGCCAGACAATGATTTGACCGTAGCCGCATAAGAATATGAACGTGGTCGCTTGTTCCGCCTACAGCTAGAGAAACTCCGTTGAGCGTTTGGATTGAATTGACCAGAAACGCATAAAGCTGATCGCGAAGGGCTGCGGAAATGAAGGGCTTCCGATTTTTGGTGCTGAAGACGACGTGATAATGGAGTGATAAATGGGTTGACGCCATACGGGTGTAAATGGATGACTTCGCCGCATCCCTTCGGGATGCAATCAGATATCGGATTGGGTTTAGCACTCCGAAGGGTTGCCATTCGAAGTGCCGATTGATTTACTGATCTGAGCTTGCCACCGGTAACAGGTTGCCCCTCCCTTTTCTCATCCCAAAGGGATGCGGCTCAATGCTTCACATCAAACCAAACAACCAGAAAACAAGAATGCCATTTGCCAAACCACCAGGTTGATACCTGAATGGAATCGCAAATGGCACAACAAGAAAACCAAAATTGAAACGGTTAAATGACATCCTGGTTTTCAGGCAGATGCTTTTGATTTGCCTTCCAATGGATTGCCATTTGGAAAGCAACTCGGCTTCAAGAATTGAAAAAAGGTTTCGCACCCCGAAGAATTGCCATTCGGAGTGCTGGTTGATTGACCAATCTGAGCTTGCCACCGGTAACAGGTTGTTTTTCAGGTATCGGATTGGCTTGAGCACTCCGAAGGATTGCAGTTCGGATAGCCGGTCGGTTGCGAGGCTTTGCGAGCTACCACCGGAACAGGTTGCCCCTCTCCATCTTTCATCCCGAAGGGATGCGGCAAGAAGAAAGGTAAATCAATAAATGACACATAAACCCATTATGGGCTGACAGATGTGCCGTCGCCGCTGTTCTTTGGTTTTCGCGGGGCGCGAGTTCGAGAAATTACGGTTGTTCCAAAGTTCCCAAGCACCGGGTTGTCTTTTCCATAAAAACCACGAAGCATACTGTCATCTTTTGACAGTTGCTCAGTCGCAGCTTTTAGCAAGGATTGAAAACGATCATAGGCTAAATCAGCCGCTCTTTGCTTGGATTCATATTCTGTTCGAATGCTTTCCAGTTCTGTGCGCATTCTTCGGCGTTCAGCTTCAATTAATGTAGGTGGAAAGTGAGTTTCCTGGTTATGTTGAGCGATTCCATCAGCCATTCGCTCAAGTCTTTGGGTTGTTTCTTGAAAATTTTGAGAATTTAGACGTCTCATGTAAATCAATCTCCTTGAATTAAGAATAGAGATTGGAATTATATCCATAAACCTATTTTTTTTGACAAGAATAATTAATAAAATAATTAATTTTTGGATAATTAATAAAATAGTTGTAGGCTTTAACTTAAAAAATAATATGAATTTGTGTTGTTTTAGTTATTCTTGTAAGGTTTATGTTAAGTTTTCAAAGAATAAATATAAATATTGTAAAATCAATGATAGGATAGAAAATATTATGAATGAAAGCGTGACGAATAAGCTTAATATTCTTAGAATAAGATTAAAATTATTATTTGAACTGAATAAGATGATAAGTTAATGATACTTGGGTTGTTAATATTCAGGCCATTTCCAAGGAATAGCTATTTTATCTTTATTAGTTTCACTCATATCGTTATTATTAATTCTTTCTTCTTCACTTTTAAACATTTCTTCACAATTATTCAAAATTTTTTGATACCAAATTTTATGAGCATCATTATTGGCATGTAATATAAAATGTGGTCGTTCACTAACTTTAATTTTATTAGGAGTTAGTTCCACTAAAATAGTTCCATTCGGTTGATCTCCATCTATAATTTGAAAACTCAGCGTTGGTACATAATTAATGATTCTGAGGTTGATACGATATTTTTGATCATCTGGCAATTCTCTTCTAAATTTAGTGATAATTTCGTAAAAAGAATTAAAATCTGGTTCAGTGGAAGAACTTTCAATTACACCGAGGCTTATTGTTTTGGTGCTCATCGGCTAATACTTTGAAAAAGAAACAGGTCAGTCCTACGATAGAAAAGACAAAAAACAGAAGAGAAGTCGGAGGGCTGACCTGTGAGAAAACCAAAAGAATGGGGACAAGGATGCCCCAAACC